>NZ_JBFTIN010000008.1:0-190236 GCF_056394785.1 Rhizobium sp. 10N414
AGGATGTCATGGTCAACCCGGTCGAAGAACTTCTCCAGATCCACGTCCACAACGATCCGCCGTCCGGACTGCACGAACGATTGCGCCGCCAGGACGGCATCGTGCGCACTCCTTCCCGGACGGAAGCCGTAGCTGTGCTGGCTGAAGGTMGGATCAAGGATTGGCTGAAGGACTTGCAGGAGCGCCTGTTGGATCAGGCGGTCCAGCACCGTGGGGATGCCAAGCTCGCGCTCGCCGCCCCCTGGCTTCGGGATCATCACCCGACGCACCGGCTGTGGCCGGTACGTCCCCTCCCGCAGGCTGTCGCGGATGGCAGGCCAAGAGATGCGCAGCGACGCAGCCGTCTGGTCGATATCCAGACCGTCCACGCCCGCCGCGCCTTTGTTGGCCCGCACCTGCTTCCACGCCCGCAGAAGGTTCTCTCGCCGCAGGGCCACCTCAAGCARCCCTGCGCCCGTGTCGTTCCCGATCCGCGGCGGGGGCTCGGCTTCGTCGAGACCAGAGCCCGGACGGGCTTCACCCGCTTGCCTCTCCGATCTCCCGGGCTGTCCCGGCATCTGACGCATGGCCTTGCTCATCCTTGGAGGAACTTCACTCTCTCTCGTTCGGCCCTTCGTTCGCGCCTGTGCGCTCCCTACTACGGCCTCGGCTGACYTCTCGCTCCGGCTCGACACCGTCGCCCTTTCAGGCGCAAGACGAGATCTCCCCAGGTAAGAACGCACTCCTTCACTGCACGACCGCCGGATTTACGCCACCGCCCCTTGGTCACAAGAGCTTCGCGGTCGTTTSCCCGCTCGCCCTGGTTGGCACCGCCTCATATCCRGTTCTTGTTCATCGGCCCGCAGTTTCGATCCACGCTTCCTCCCCWCGGTCGGTCGCCCTTCCGCAGTTGCGCTTCTCTTCGTTCGCCGTGACCAGCTTACGGTGGGACTTCCACCCACAAGAATGCGCCCATGCTGGGCGCACAAACAGAAGCCGGACGGTACCTGCYGCCCGGCTTTTTTCTTGCCCGCGGGGAGTTCGCGCATAGCTTAAGGGAAACGGTATTGCCGGAGGCGATATGAAGGTCGTGCGAATCGTAGCGAACATCGAAACAGCCGATCCGGCCGCTGCCAAGGTCTTCTATAAGGATATCCTTGGCCTCGACGTACTGATGGATCACGACTGGATCTCCACCTATGGCTCAAACCAATCAATGCGGGTCCAGGTGGGCTTTGCGAGCGAGGGCGGCTCAGACACACCGGTTCCAGGCCTCTCGATCGAGGTCGACGATGTTGACGAGGCCTTCGCAGCCATGAGTGCATCAGCCTTCGAAATCATCTATGGGCCGGCCAATGAGCCCTGGGGCGTTCGGCGCTTCTACGTGCGCGACCCCTTTGGAACAATCGTGAATATTCTTTCTCATAGACCGTGAAGCCGGCAACGCCCGACTCCTCGGGCGGGACGCGCTGCGCCATCCAGCGGCAATTCGCGCGAAGGTGTTAGACTAAAGTCATAATCCCAAAGCCGCTCTCTGTATGGATGAGCTTTTCTGTCACACTCTTGTCAGGCGAACCGCGACCCGAGGGTATGCTTTGAGGAGAGCATGGTGGTCGCGCGCCGCGTTTCACATCATTCTGTGGAGGACAGAAAATGGCAAATATCGCAAGCGTCGACGGCCCCAAGGCCGGTCCGATGACGGGCGAGGAGAAGAAGGTTATCTTCGCTTCATCGCTCGGCACCGTTTTCGAATGGTACGACTTCTACCTTTACGGTTCGCTCGCAACCTATATCGGCGCGACCTATTTTACCCAGTATCCGGAAGCAACGCGAAACATCTTCACGCTTTTGGCCTTCGCTGCCGGCTTCCTCGTGCGTCCGTTCGGCGCACTGGTCTTCGGGCGTCTCGGCGATCTCGTCGGACGCAAATACACGTTCCTGGTGACGATCCTTATCATGGGCCTCTCCACCTTCCTCGTCGGCATCCTGCCGGGTGCGGCGACGATTGGTATCGCAGCACCGATCATCCTGATCGGACTTCGCCTCTTGCAGGGTCTTGCGCTCGGCGGTGAATATGGCGGTGCGGCGACTTACGTGGCCGAACATGCCCCGCATGGACGCCGCGGATACTTCACGTCGTGGATCCAAACCACGGCTACGCTCGGCCTCTTCCTGTCACTTCTCGTCATCGTCGGCGTCCAGTTCCTGATGGGCAAGGAAGCCTTTGCGGCATGGGGCTGGCGCATTCCGTTCCTCGTCTCCGTCGTGCTCCTCGGGATTTCCGTCTGGATTCGACTGAAGATGAACGAATCTCCGGCATTCCAGCGCATGAAGGCCGAAGGCAAGGGATCCAAGGCACCGCTGACGGAAGCTTTCGGTCAGTGGAAGAACGCCAAGATCGCCCTGATCGCGCTTCTCGGCGCAACGATGGGTCAGGCGGTCGTCTGGTACGGCGGCCAATTCTATGCGTTGTTCTTCCTGCAGAACGTGCTCAAGGTTGATCTGCAGTCGGCAAACATCATGGTCGCCATTGCGCTCTTCCTGGGCACGCCCTTCTTCGTCATCTTCGGCGCCCTGTCCGACAGGATCGGCCGCAAGCCGATCCTGATGGCCGGCCTCTTGATCGCCGCCGTTACCTACACCCCGCTGTTCAAGGCCATGACCTGGACTGCCAATCCGGCGCTTGCGGAAGCCCAGGCTTCTATCCGTGCAACCGTGACGGCCGATCCGGCGGATTGCAAATTCCAGTTCAACCCAACTGGAACGTCGAAGTTCACCAACTCTTGCGATGTGGCCACTGCCTTCCTGACCAAGAACTCGGTGCCTTATGATGTCGTGCCCGGCCCGGCAGGCCAGCCTGCCACGATCAAGATCGGTGACGAAACCATCCCCAGCTTCGACGTCGTCGCCGCCGGCGACAAGGCAAAGGCAATGACGGGCGCGTTCGAAAAGGGCGTCAACATCGCCCTTCATGATGCCGGATACCCGCTGAACCGCGGCGCCATCAAGGTGCCGGATGCGAAGCTGGACGCCTTCATCGCGGCCAACCCTGAGCTTGCCCTCAACGCTGACGCAGTACGCGCCGGTGAAAAACAGACCGTACCGGTCGACAAGCTGGTTGCCGACAAGCTGCTGACGGCCGATGAAGCAAAGGGCGCCACCGACATGGCGGTCTATAACATTGCCAAGGGTGGCAGCTTCTCCATGGTAGCCGACCCTGCCCGTGTCAACTGGATCGGCACGATCGCCATTCTGTTCGTGCTCGTTCTCTATGTGACGATGGTCTATGGCCCGATCGCAGCCCTGCTGGTCGAACTCTTCCCGACCCGCATCCGCTACACCGGCATGTCGCTGCCTTACCATATCGGCAACGGCTGGTTCGGCGGCTTGTTGCCGGCGATGGCCTTTGCAATGAGCGCGGCCAAGGGCGATATCTACTTCGGCCTCTGGTATCCGATCGTCTTCGCAGCCATCACGCTGGTCATCGGCCTGATCTTCCTGCCGGAAACGAAGGACCGCGATATCCACGCCATGGATTGAGCCGATTGAGGACTGCAAACATCTGCCCGGCGCTCTCAAGGCGCCGGGTATTTTATTTATGGAAGGCTAGAGAAGACGGCTCAGCCGCGGCGTCGGCCAGCCGCCATCGCGATCGATGGAGAACACCAAGCCGAAGCGCGCGAAGAGGACCGAGGTGGCAAAGGCGAACCAGGCGCCCAACGCAAGGCCGGCCACGACATCGCTTGGATAATGCACGCCGATGATGACGCGTGTGGCGCCAAGCCAAAGGCCTATGCCGATAAAACCAAGGCGAAAGCGCGGGAAGAGAAGTGCGAGCGCCACGAACAGCGCGCCGATGTTGGCCGAATGGCCCGACGGAAAGCTCTGATGCAGGAAGTCAGCATTGAAAGGCGCGAAGCTGAAGATACCCTCCTGCTCATAGATCAGCGGTCGGGCCCGGCCGATTGCAAACTTCAGCACGTTGGCGACGATGCTGGTGGATAGAACGGACAGCCCGACATAAGCCGTCATCTGTCCAAAATAGATCATGCGGAACTGCCTGCGCACCTTCCAGAGCCGGCGGCGAACGAGATAGCTGGTGGCGAAGATTGTGCAAAGGCCTGCCAGGATCCAGGCGAGCCTGCCGATATCGGTAATGTCCCCGGCAACGGTGATCAGCCGCGGCGCCAGGTCCTTGGCCGCCTGTCCGAGCGGACGGTCGAAGACGAAGAAAGCGATGGCAACCGCGTTGATGGCCGAAAAGACGAAGCCCTTCCAGGGAACCCGCCGATGGATCGTACGCCGCGCCTCGTAACGCCTTCGCAGATAGTTCCAGAAACTTGGCTTGCGATCGACGGTCCCGCTCATTCCACTCCGCTCTTTCCTCAATGCAGAAGGGAGATAGGGGCGACAATAACTGCCTTCAAGCAAAGGCCCTCCGCATCAACAGATGCGAAGGGCCAAAAGCGTGTTTCACGTGAAATATCAGGCAGAAAGCGCCTTGAACTCGGCGAGGATCGCGTCGCCCATCTCAATAGTTCCAACCTTCGTGCAACCTTCGGCCATGATGTCGCCGGTGCGGATGCCCTTGTCGAGGACGTTGGCGATCGCCTTTTCGAGGTTGTCGGCTTCCTTCACGAGGTTGAAGGAATAGCGCAGGCACATGGCGAAGGAAGCGATCATCGCGATCGGATTGGCGATGCCCTTGCCGGCAATGTCAGGAGCCGAACCATGCACCGGCTCATAGAGCGCCTTGCGCTTGCCGGTCTTGGCATCCGGGGCGCCAAGCGAAGCCGAAGGCAGCATGCCGAGCGAGCCCGTCAGCATGGCGGCAACGTCGGACAGCATGTCGCCGAACAGGTTGTCGGTGACGATGACGTCGAACTGCTTCGGCGCGCGCACCAGCTGCATGCCGCCGGCATCCGCCAGCATGTGCTCGAGCTTGACGTCGGAATACTTGTCCTTGTGCGTCGCTGTGACGACCTGGTTCCACAACACGCCCGACTTCATGACGTTGCGCTTTTCCATCGAGCAGACGCGATTCTGACGCGTGCGGGCCATTTCGAAGGCCACGGCCGAGATGCGCTCGATTTCGTATGTATCGTAGACCTGCGTGTCGATCGCGCGTTTCTGGCCATTGCCGAGATCGGTGATGGTCTTCGGCTCGCCGAAATAGACGCCGCCTGTCAGTTCGCGGATGATCAGGATATCGAGGCCTTCGACCAGCTCCGGCTTCAGCGAGGAAGCGGAAGCGAGCGCCGGGTAGCAGATGGCCGGACGCAGGTTGGCGAAAAGCTCCAGATCCTTGCGCAGGCGCAGCAGGCCGGCTTCGGGGCGTACTTCATAGGGAACATCATCCCACTTCGGACCGCCGACGGCGCCGAAGAGAACGGCGTCGGCTGCGAGCGCCTGCTGCATGTCGCCTTCGGAGATCGCCGCGCCGTGCGCGTCATAGGCGCTGCCGCCGACCAGACCTTCGTCGGTGACGAAGCCGGCATTCATTGCCTCGTTCATATAGGCAATGATCTTGCGGACCTCGCCCATGGCCTCTGGGCCGATGCCGTCGCCCGGCAGCAGGAAAAGATTGCGCGCTGTCATGAAACCCTCCGCGGAAAAACAAGTTGCGGCTTCTTAGACCTGCAAAAACGGCATTTCAAGCGAGTGGGCGGCCGATTCGGTACGGTTGCGGAATTACTGCCGCGATCCCTCGTTGACCGATCGGCGCATGCGGGTCCACAAGAAGAGCCTCCATCGCCACGGTCATCGGACACCATCATGCCATCTGCACCGCTCCACCTCGACACGCCGCTTTTCCGCACCTCCGCCGACTACAGCGCAAGCAACAAGCCGCTTTGGCTGAAGCTCGACGCGCTGCAGCCCTCTGGAAGCTTCAAGCTTCGCGGTGTTGGCAGGCTTTGCCAGCACGAGATCGAGAACGGCGCACGGGAGATCTTCTGCGCCTCCGGCGGCAATGCGGGGATCGCCGCCGCTTATACGGGACGGGCGCTCGGCATTCCGGTGACGATCGTCGTACCGGAGACGACGTCGCCGGAAGTGCGCCAATCGATCGAAGCAACCGGCGCCACGGTTCTCGTGCATGGATCGGTGTTCGACGAAGCGAATGCCTTCGCAATAGAACACGCGAAGGCCAGAAACGCAGCCTACGTGCACCCATTCGATCATCCCCTTCTGTGGGAGGGGCACGGCACTTTGATCGACGAGGTTGTCGCAAAGGGCGCCGAGTTTGATTGCGTCATCACGAGCGTCGGCGGTGGCGGCTTGCTGGCGGGCATCGTAGCCGGTCTCGAGCGAAACGGCCTGTCTGATGTGCCGGTCATTGCCGTCGAGACCGAAGGGGCCGCTTCGCTTTATGCCAGCCTTGCTGCAGGCGAGCGCCTTACCTTGCCGGCGATCACCTCAATCGCCAGTTCGCTTGGCGCACGTCAGGTGGCGCAGCACGTCTTTGATCTGCCGAAGCACCACCCGATCGAAAGCGTCACGGTCACGGATGCGCAGGCGGTCACCGCCTGCCTGAAGTTCGCCGATGCCTATCGCATTCTGGTCGAGCCCGCCTGCGGGGCCGCCCTGGCGGTGGCCGACGTGCATTCCGATATTCTCGCCCGCTTCAATAATCCGCTGATCGAAGTCTGCGGCGGCATCGGTGTCTCGCTGGAAAAGCTGAAGGTTTGGAAAGAACGGTTGCTGTAAGCAGCAAAAGAAAAGCCGGGCGAAAACCCGGCTTTCTCGAATGCTATGTTTTTAAGACTTAAGCAGCCCAGGGGCGCGATGCCGCGTTCTTGGCTTCGAAGCTGTCGATTGCCTTGCCCTTCTCGAGTGTCAGGCCGATATCGTCGAGGCCGTTCAGCAGGCAGTGGCGCTTGAACTCGTCGAGATCGAACTTGATCGAACCGCCGTCCGGACCGGTGATCTCAAGGTTTTCCAGGTCGACCGTCAGGATCGCATTGGAGCCGCGCGAGGCGTCGTCCATCAGCTTGTCGAGGTTTTCCTGGCTGACCTTGATCGGCAGAATGCCGTTCTTGAAACAGTTGTTGTAGAAGATGTCGGCGAAGCTGGTCGAGATTACGCAACGGATGCCGAAGTCGAGAAGCGCCCATGGCGCATGCTCGCGCGAGGAGCCGCAACCGAAATTGTCACCGGCAACCAGGATCTTCGCATTCTGATAGGCCGGCTTGTTCAGCACGAAATCCGGGTTCGGAGAACCGTCTTCATTGTAACGGGCTTCGGCGAAAAGACCCTTGCCAAGACCGGTGCGCTTGATCGTCTTCAGGTAATCCTTCGGAATGATCATGTCGGTGTCGATGTTGACAACAGGCAGAGGGGCAGCAACGCCCGTCAGCTTTACGAATTTGTCCATGGCCTGGCTCCAATGTCAGCAGACGTAGTTTTGTTGATCAGCGTTTAGTCCAGATTTCGGCCAAAATGAAGGAAAATTTACACCGCGGAAAAGGCTGCGCGCGGATTCGACGCGCAGCCATCCATGGATATCGTGAGATCAACTTGCATTCGCTGGCGCATTCATTGCCCAGAGAACCCCGAACGGATCGCGAAGCTGGCCATACCGATCGCCCCAGAACATCAGCTGAACGGGCATGATCACCTCTACGCCAGCCTGAACCGCGCGCTCCCACCAGAAATCGATATCGTCGATAACAAGCTGGAGACTGAAGCCCTGGTGCTTTTCGAAGGGATGACCATGCTCGGGGTAGGCATCGCAGAGCATCAGCGAGCTTCCGTTGACGTAGAGGTGAACATGCATCGTCCGCCCGTTTTCGTCAGGAGGAACGACAAAAGCCTCCTCGGCGCCGAACGCACGCTTGTAGAATTCCGCCGCCTTCAAAGCACCGTCGACGGTGACATAAGGCAACAAGCCATTCTTGACCGGCGGCATTTTCGTTGCGCCGGTTTCCGTTGCGGTATCCATTCTGTCCTCCATTGTTTGATTTGGTTTGGGCAAAAGCCCTGGCCTTTCAAAGACGCGGGAAGATCAGCCGAGCCGACAGCGATGTCGAAATTTTTCTGGAAACGACCCGACGGTCAGAGGTCGATGATCGTGCCGCGCCCGTCATTCCAGATACGCATGCTCTCGCCGGAATGTGACTTCGTTCTGGCGGTGGCGCGAACGGGGGCCGGTTTCATCTTCAGCGAAAGCGCGCGGCCAACCATGAGCACCGTCAGGATACCGCCAACTGCGAGCGTCACAGAAAATGTGAGGAGCGCCAACGCAATGAAGGCTGTGATGCCTGCGAGCAGGAGGAAGACGGAACGAATGCTTTGCATGGTTTAGACCTTTCTTCGGAAAGGAATGTGGTCCTTCATTTCTTTCTCTGCAAGGTGAGCATGGCTTTTTGTTGTCTTGCCACCCATCACAAAGCTTGGCACAGATTTGTGATGACCCGCAACTCTCCGACTCGTTCCTTGAATCTCCGCCGTTCGGTGCTAAGCGTTCCGGCCATCAATGCACGCGCCTTGGAAAAGACCCATGCGCTCGATTGCGACGCCGTGATCTTCGATCTCGAGGACTCGGTGGCGCCGGAGCGAAAGGCGGAAGCCCGCGACAATCTGAAAGCCTTTTTTTCGGGCCCTCCTCTGGTGAACAAGGAGCGGATCATCCGCATCAATGCGCTGGCTTCCACATTCGGCAATGCCGACATGGAGCTGGTCTTGGCATTGGAACCGGATGCCGTGCTTCTGCCGAAAGTGGACGAGCCTCAGGATGTGATGTCCATCAGCGACCGGCTTGCCGATGCCGATGCGCCGGAAAGCCTCCGCATCTGGGCGATGATCGAAACGCCCCGCGGCATTCTGAACGCGGCGGCGATCGCCGAAGCCGGACGCACGCCGGGCTCAAGACTCGATTGTTTCGTCGTTGGCCTCAACGACCTGCGCAAAGAGACCGGTGTCTTGCCGCAGCCCGGCCGCACCTATCTCGTGCCCTGGCTGATGCAGGTGGTACTTGCCGTGCGTGCCTATGGCCTCGACGCGATCGACAGTGTCTTCAATGATTTCAAGGACGCAGATGCCTTCGACGCCGAATGCGCGCATGCCCGGGCCATGGGCTTCGACGGCAAGATGCTGATCCATCCTGCTCAGATCGAAGCGTCAAACCGGCATTTCGGCCCGGACAAGGCGGCAATTGCCGAGGCGGAGGCAATCATCGCCGCCTTTGCCGACCCGGCTGCCGAAGGTCTGAACGTCATCAATGTCAATGGACGGATGATCGAGCGGCTGCATCTTGTCCAGGCGGAAAGTCTGGTTCATAAAGCCCGCCTGATTACTGAGCGCCAAACGGCGAAGTGAAAGACGACTCTAGATGAAGCTTTATCGCCTTCTGACCGGCCAGGATGATGCCGCTTTCTGTCATCGCGTAACCGACGCCCTCAACAAGGGCTGGTCGCTGAACGGCTCGCCGTCGCTGACCTTCAACACCCAGACCGGCCAGGTGATGTGCGCTCAGGCGATCGTCAAGGAAGTCGAAGGCAAGGACTACCACCCGGACATGAAGCTATCCGAACAGTAAGCGAAGGCTTAGCGTTCGGCCGCCTCTTCGGCACTTGCCTCGATCCGTTCCATGTCGTCGTCGCTGAGACCGAAATGGTGGCCGATCTCGTGGATGAGGACGTGGGTGATGATATCGCCCAGCGTCTCGTCGTTCTCGGCCCAGTAGTCGAGGATCGGCCGCCTGTAGAGGCGGATACGGTTCGGCAGTTCGCCGGTTTCCATCGTGAAACGCTCCGAGATGCCCCGGCCTTCAAAGAGGCCGAGAAGGTCGAATGGCGTTTCCAGCGCCATGTCCTCGAACACGTCGTCGTCAGGGAAATCCTCGATCTCGATGGTCAGATTGGTGGTCAGCGAGCGGAATTCTTCCGGCAGGTGGCTATATGCCTCCATCGCCAACGACTCGAAGGTACTGATCGTCGGCGCGTGGCGATCCCGCCAATCCTCGCTCTGGTCTATGCGGGCCATTAATATTCCTTCCTTTGCCGCCCATATAGAACCTTTGCGCACGATTTTCGAGAGCGGAATCAAAGGCAGGAATAAATTCACATCAAATGCCTGTTGACTCTTTCGCCCGCCTCTGGAATCCATAAGAACATAACAGGAACATATGAGACTTGGAGTACGTCATGGCACAGTCGGCCGTGACGCGCGAGCGGCTTTTTGCGCTCCGCGAAACCATTGCAAAGCTTGAAGGGAAGCCCGCGCCGGCCTTGGCGGCCGCGCAAAGCGAAGCCTTGGCCGACAAACGCCTCGCCGCCAAGAACGACAGCGGCCCGCGTTTTCCTCTTGGAATACCCGCACTCGACGAGGCGATCGATGGCGGCTTGCCGCTCGACGGGATCACCGAGGCTCGCACCGACCTCTTGCGGGAGGCCGGTGCCGGCAGCGGCTTTGTGCTGGCGCTTGCCGCCATGCTGCAGCGTCAAGTCGAGGAGAGCCACAGTGCGCCGCTACCGATCCTGTGGATCGCGGACATGGTTTCCACGATGGAAGCAGGCGTCCCCTACGCCGTAGGGTTACGAGATTTCGGTCTGAAACCGGACCAGTTCTTCTATGCCAGTCCGCGCAAGCTTGAAGACGCTCTCTGGCTTGCGGAATCTGCAGTCGAAAGCGGCGTTTTTCCTGCGACGGTTCTGGAGATCCGCGGCAACCCAAAGCCCTTCGGCCTGACGGAGAGCCGTCGTTTGAGCTTGCGGGCGAAAGCATCGAAACGCCCGCTTTTCCTGTTGCGGCAGGCTGGAGAGGAAGAAGCCAGCAGCGCTTATTTCCGCTTCCTTGCAGCACCCGCGCCGGCACAGGCGCGCCCCTTGCCGGATGGCACGATGCTGGGCGGTAGCATCGGCAATCCGGTTTTTCATCTCACCCTGGAGAAGAGCCGCAACCCGGCTCCCCTCTCCTTTCTACTGGAGTGGAACCCCCATGACCGCCGTTTTTTCGCCGTCTCCCAATCAGCCAACCCTCGCCTTCCAGACGAACGCGCAACGCATTCTGGCACTCCACTTTCCGCACCTTCCAACCGACCGGATCGCAAGAAAGAAATGGGGGCTCTCCTGGCGTTCGCACGGACGTCCTGAAGCCGCACCGATCGTCTGTTCCAGCCGCCTCAACAATACGATGCGGCTGACGGCACTGGACGAGGCTGCCGAAACACTCAATCTCCGAAAGCATATGGGTGTCGCCGAAGCCCGCGCCATCTACCCCACGCTTGATGTGATCGAGGACGACCCAGCCGCCAACCGGCGCTTCCTGGAAGCGATCGCCGACTGGTGCGATCGCTATACCCCGCTTGTTGCTCTCGACGGCGTCGATGGCTTGTTCCTTGACATTACCGGGTGCGCCCATCTGTTTGGCGGTGAGACGCCCCTTCTCAAGGATATTCTCGCACGGCTCTTCCAGATGGGAATTGACGCCCGCGGCGCCATCTCTTCCTCGCCTGGATTGTCCTGGGCCATCAGCCGTTTTGGCCAAGGCGGCATCATCGAGCATGGGGAGGCAGAACAGGCGTTGGCTCCCCTGCCCGTCGCGGCCCTGCGTCTCGAGGACGAAACCATAGGGGGCCTGGACAAGATGGGCCTCAAATATGTCGGCGATTTGCTGACCGCGCCCCGCGCCCCCCTCGCCCGCCGCTTTGGGGGAGCTGTGCTCTTGAGGCTCGATCAGGCGCTTGGGACCGATGAAGAGCCGGTCTCTCCACGCCTGCCGGTCGCAAGCCTCTCGGTCGAACGTCGCCTGATTGAGCCGATCGGAGCCGAAGACGATATCCTCGCACTCACGGGTCAGGTTGCCGTCTCCCTGAAGCCCTCGCTGGAAGCCCGCGGTGTCGGCGGCCGTATCTTCGAGTTGGTCCTGTTCCGTGTCGACGGCAAGGTTTTTCGCATTTCTGCCGGGACCGCGCAGCCCTTGCGGGAGCCCAAGCGCATTGCCGCCCTCTTTGCCGAACGCCTGCAGGCAATTCACGACGATTTCGATGCGGGTTACGGATTCGAGATCCTTCGTCTCAACGTACTCCTGCACGAAGATTTCGTGACGTCACAGGGAGACTTCGAACACCGCCAGCAGAAGGACGCGTCTCTTGCTGCCTTCGTGGATCGGGTTTCAGCTCGCCTCGGAGAAGACTGCCTGCAAACCTTCCAATTGCGGGAGAGCCACATACCGGAAAGAGCCTACACTAAAGTGCCGGCAATCGAACATCTGTCCGCCCCGAAAACCCGGGAGGGGCATCTGCCACCAGCCAGGAGCGAACGGCCCATCCGGCTATTGCGGAAAGCGGAGCCGATGGATGCCTTTGCCATCGAAATCCCTGATGGCGCACCAGCGAGCTTTCACTGGCGGCGCATGCAGCACCGTGTCTTGAAGAGCGAGGGCCCGGAGCGGCTGGCAATGGAATGGTGGCTCGATGGCGTAGATGGAAAGGATGCTGGGGATCGGGACTATTTCCGGATCGAAGACGATAAGGGGCGCCGCTTCTGGATCTATCGCCAGGGTCATTATGAGCGTGACACAACGCAGAGTTGGTTCATGCACGGGGTCATTGCCTGATGTCCGCCTTCTTCGAAATCGGCGCCAAGACCAATTTCTCGTTTCTGGAGGGCGCCTCCAAGCCCGAGGAAATGGTCGTTCAGGCTGCCGTTATGAAGCTTGGAGGCCTTGGCATTGCCGACCGCAACTCAGTTGCAGGTGTCGTCCGGGCCCATGCCCAGGCAGAGGCGATCCGGAAGAAGTTCGAACGAATGAAAGCCGGGCTTCTGGAGGAGCGCGAGAAGAAGGACATCATTCCCGACCCGATCCGTTTCCAGCCGGGAGCCCGCCTCGTCTTTGCGGATGGAACGCCTGACATTCTTGCCTACCCCCGAGATCACCAGGGCTGGGCGCATCTTTGCCGGTTGCTGAGCGCTGGAAACCTGAGAGCCGAGAAGGGTAAGTGCATTCTGTCGGAAGCAGATCTGATGGAATGGGGCGACGACATGATGCTTGCAATCATTCCGCACCCGTCCATTGCCGACGATAACAATCACGCCGCGTTCGAAGCCTGTCTGGAGCGCTTCAGAAAACGCTTCCGGAAAAACATCCACATGGCGCTCGCTCCCGCCTATGACGGCCGCGATAGGCGCATGTTTGCGACCATCTCCATGCTAGCTGACCGTAGCCGCATCCCGCTGATCGCCACCAACCAGCCACTCTACCACGATACGGCCCGCCGCCCCCTCGCCGATATCGTTACCTCGATCCGGGAGCATATTCCCATTCCCGAGGCTGGCTTTCTCCTGGCTCCGAATGCCGAACGCTATCTCAAGAGTGGCAACGAAATTCTGCGCCTCTTCAGAGACTATGCGCACGCCGTAACAAACACAGGGAAGTTCTTTGAAAGCCTTTCCTTTTCGCTCGACGAACTGGAGCACAACTATCCCTCCGAGAATGACGAGGGGGAAACACCCTATGAAACACTGGAACGCCTTACCAATTCAGGTGCAGCAAAGCGCTTCCCCAACGGCGTGCCTGAGAAAGTTCAGAATAACATCGAATACGAGTTGGATCTCGTTCGTCGTAAGCAATATGAACCATACTTCCTGACGGTCCACAGGATCATCCAGTACGCCAGGCATGAGAAAAAAATCCTCTGTCAGGGTCGCGGCTCCGCGGCAAATTCCGTCATTTGCTACTGCCTTGAGATAACCGAGGTGAATCCCGAGAAAAGCACCCTGCTTTTCGACCGCTTCCTGTCGATGGACCGCGACGAACCGCCGGATATCGATGTCGATTTCGAGCATGAGAGGCGCGAAGAGGTCATCCAGCATATCTATGAGAAATACGGCAAGGAGCATGCGGGTCTCACCGCAGGGGTGACCACTTATCGCACCCGGTCCGCCGGACGTGAGGTTTCCAAAGCCTTCGGTCTCTCAGAAGATGTCCAGTCCGCGATCGGCAGCTTGGTCTGGGGCTGGTCGGAAGAGAAGCTATCCGAACGGGAAGCAAAGGCGGCCGGGCTCGACATTTTCGATCCCATGACCAAAAACGTGCTGAAATATGCATCCGAGCTTCTCGGTTTTCCCCGCCATCTCACCCAGCATGTCGGGGGGTTCGTCATCACCAGGGACAGGCTGGATGAAGTCGTTCCGATCATGAAGACGGCAATGGCCGGACGCTACATGGTCGAATGGGACAAGGATGATCTCGACAATCTGAAGATCCTCAAGGTCGATATCCTGGCGCTCGGAATGTTGACCGCCCTGAAGCGGGCATTCGATCTGCTTCTCCTGCATTACGACGTGAAGAAGACCCTCGCCGATCTCGGCAACGATAAGCATGAGGATGAGGAGCCCGTCTATGCGATGATGTGCCGGGCCGACACGCTTGGCGTCTTTCAGATCGAGAGCCGAGCGCAGATGAGTATGCTGCCGCGTCTGAAGCCCCAAAGGTTCTATGATCTCGTCATTGAGGTCGCCATCGTCAGGCCAGGCCCCATTCAGGGAAACATGGTTCACCCATACCTGAAACGCCGGGAGGAAAAGGCACGCGGTATCCCAACGACATATCCGAGCCCGGAACTTAAGGAAGTTCTCAAACGAACACTCGGCGTACCGCTGTTTCAGGAACAGGCCATGCAGATCGCCATCACGGCTGCAGGTTTTAAACCAGCCGAAGCGGATCAGCTCAGACGCGCCATGGCGACCTTCAAACGAACAGGCACCATCGGCAATTTCGAAACGCGGTTCATTGAAGGCATGGTCGCGAAGGATTATCCCCGCGACTTTGCCCTCCAATGCTTCAACCAGATCAAGGGTTTTGGCGAATACGGCTTCCCGGAAAGCCACGCGGCCTCGTTCGCACTACTGGTATATGCCTCTTCCTGGGTGAAAGCCTACTATCCGGATGTCTTCTGTGCTGCGATGCTGAATTCGCAGCCAATGGGTTTTTATGCCCCCGCGCAGCTCGTCAGGGATGCAAGGGAGCATGGGGTTGATATCCGGCCCGTCGACATCAATGAATCGAACTGGGATTGCTTGCTTGAGGAGGCAGAATTTAACAAGCGTTCAGTCGATTTCCGGCATGCCAGCATGCGGGATGTCATCAAGACAAAGCGAGCCGTTCGGCTTGGCTTCCGGCAGATAAAGGGCCTTTCGGAAGCGAGTATGGAACAACTCGTCGCCAACAGAGGCAGGGGCTATTCTTCCATTCGCGATCTCTGGCTACGCTCAGGCCTGCAGAAAGCGGATATAGAGCGGCTTGCTGATGCGGATGCCTTTCGTTCCATAAAACTGTCGCGGCGGGAAGCGCTCTGGGCGGTGCGGGCGCTCGATGCGAAGAGCGCTGCCGAAAAGCTTCCTCTGTTCGACCAGGTGAGCCACATCGACTTGCAGGTCGAGCCTGAGACGCGGCTGCCGGAAATGCTGCCTGGCGAACAAGTCATCGAGGACTATCGCTACCTCTCGCTTTCCCTGAAAGGTCATCCGGTCTCGTTCCTCCGCGACGAATTCCGCAAAGCCGGCGTCGTGCGGAGTGTCGATCTTCTCACCGTCCCGAACGGCAGAAGGGTGACGATCGCCGGCCTGGTTTTGGTGCGTCAGCGCCCGGGCTCCGCCAAGGGCGTCATCTTCATGACACTGGAAGACGAAACGGGCGTTGCCAATGCCATTGTCTGGCAAAAGGTCTTCGAGAAATATCGCCCGATCGTCATGGGAGCACGACTCGTGAAGATCCATGGCAGGCTTCAGAGCCAGAGCGGCGTGATCCACACCGTCGTCGATCATATCGAGGATATGACCCCCGCGCTCGGGATCCTGCAGAAGGAAGCCCGTCGTTTTGGCGTTAGCGATCGTTCGGATCAAGCGCTCAATCCGACGATGGATCCGCGTCAAAGGAAACTCGCAAACTCAGTTGAGAACGCCGTGATGGAGAAGAGCCTCATCTCCGGCAGTCATGGAGCACGGGAAACAGCTCCGATCATGCCAAAGGGCCGCAATTTCCATTGAGAACGTGCATCAGAACGCCGGATTTGAGGGTTTGCAATGTAGCGGAGAGTACCTTCGACAGCCCCACAATGTGCGACGAATGGCCTATTCCGCGAGTCGATTTTTTCTTGACACCTATCATCTTCTTTTGCAGAAAAGGGGATAGTGAATGTCATGTTTGGAATGACGCCGTGCTTGTCTGCAGCTGCAACTACATAACCGATCACGAAATCCGGGAAGTCATCAACGAACTTCTCGATGAGGATTGTTGGCAGCTTATCGTGCCTGCAAAGGTATACCACGCCATGGGGAAACGAGGCCGCTGCTGTGGCTGCTTCCCGAACGTGGTCGACATCATCATCCAGACGACCGAGGAATATCACGCCCGTCACCACTCGACGGAAGCCGAAATATTTGATTTCATGTCCCGCCTCAGAGAATTCCATGAAGAAACCAGGAGAGCGGACATTGAAAGGCGACAAAAAAGTCATCGAGCGGCTTAACGAGGCCCTCTTTCTCGAGCTCGGCGCCGTCAACCAATACTGGGTCCATTACCGACTTCTTGAAGATTGGGGCTACACCAAGCTCGCCAAGAAGGAACGGGCAGAATCCATCGAGGAGATGCATCATGCCGATCGTCTGGTCGCGCGCATCATCTTCCTCGAGGGTCATCCCAACCTTCAGACTCTTGCCCCGCTTCGGATCGGCCAGAACGTCAAGGAAGTTCTGGAAGCCGACCTCGCCGGCGAATACGATGCCCGCACGGCCTACAAGAAATCACGCGACATCTGTCATGAGGCCGGGGACTACGTCTCGATGAAGCTTTTCGAGGAGCTCCTGGCAGACGAGGAAGGTCACATCGACTTCCTCGAAACACAGCTGGAGCTGCTCGGCAAGATCGGCGAATCGAAGTACGGCCAGCTCAATGCCGACTCCGCCAACGAGGCCGAATAACGATTGACATGACCGGCAGCCCTGGCCGCCGGCCATTCACTCTGCGGCGCTTAGGCCAGCCAAGTGCCTGAACTCGTCGACCACCTGCTCATAGACCGCCCGCTTGAAGGGCACGATGAGACCGGGCAGGCTTTCCATCGGCTTCCAATCCCATGCATCGAATTCCGCCGCATGGCCGCCGGGCGGCGGATTGATTGCGATCTCCTTCTCATCTCCATCGAAACGGAAGGCAAACCAGCGCTGCGTCTGACCGCGGAATTTTCCCTTTAGCCCAATGCCCACCAATTGGGGTGGCAAATCGTAGTTGATCCAGTTCCTGGCTTCCGCAAGCAGCGTCACCGTGCGAATACCCGTTTCCTCGTAAAGTTCCCGATAGGCGGCATCCAGCGGATCCTCGCCCTTGTCGATGCCGCCCTGCGGCATCTGCCAAAGCTGCGGCGATCCATCATATTCGGAGTTCTCTTCGGGAATCCGTCGCCCCGCCCATACGAGGCCCTCGCGGTTGAGGATCATAACGCCGACGCAGGGGCGATACGGCAGGTCTTCGGTGTTGACGATCAGCTTGCTCATCAGCTCTCTCTATTTCAGGGTCTCTTCGGGTCGTTGGTCAGCGCAGCGACACCGACGATCTCAATGCCGCGCATCGCGGCCTCCTGCGTCCATTGCGCGATGGCATCAATACTCTCATCGAAGGCGGCGGCAACACCGATTGCCTGACCATTGCGCTTTGCGACGCGTTCAAGCTCGTCCAGCTTCTGGATGATGGCGTTCACATCAAGCTGCTTGTCCAACTGCACATCAGCAAAGGCGTAGGGCGCCTCCGTTCCCTTTGCGACTGCCGCGGTTTTGGACTGGGCCGACGTTCCGTCGTCAAGAAACAGCAACCCGCGCTTTCCGATATCCCGCATCACCGGCTCCATGGCGTTGGGGTCGGAAAGGAAGCGCCCGCCCTGATAATTCATGATGCCCGTATAGTTGGTGATCTCGCCCATTGCCCGGTGCAGGCTTTCAATATTCTTCGCAGCCGACGTCGACGTCAGCAGCGTGTCCGGCCCGGGATCGTTTGCCGGGTAATCAAAAGGTTCAAACGGAACCTGCAACAGGATTTCGTGGCCTGCGCGGCGCGCTTCCTGCATCCAACGCTGCAGGCTGTTGCCACTGGCGGCAAAAGCGAAGGTGACCTCCTCCGGCAATTGCTGGATCGCCCGCTGCGTGCCTGTCTGGCTTAACCCTAGTCCGCTCACAACGATCGCGATGCGTGTTCCGTGCGCACCCGACCATGGCCGCGCATACTGGTCCATCGGGCGACGTCCGTCCGGCCCGACGATCGGGAGCCGCCCCAACGGCGTATTTTCCAGAAGCGCATCGTTCGGCAACGCTGCCATTCGTGGATCCTGCCCGACCTGCGAGGCATCAACCAGCACTGGGCCATTTCCGTCGCGTTGTCTCGGGGAGTATTTCGTGACGACAGATCCATCGCCCGTGACCATCTGCTCCACATTGGCACCCGATCGGGGATCAGATGGCACCATACCATTTGGAACCGCAGCGGACGAAGATTGCGACGGCACCTGATTTTGATTGGTATCGGATGGCGGCACAGCCGCCTGGTCTTGAACTGCCGGCTTCTCGCGCTTAAGCCCATCTCCACGGAATGCCGTATAGAGCGACGAAACCCCGATCAGAACGAGGCAGATCCCGGCGACGACACGACCCGTCCGCAGAATTCCCGGCCGCTGCCGCTTAACCTTGCGGCCCTGTCCCAGTGGTGCGTGCAGATCGGTATTCAAACTTCGTTTCCGCTTCAGAATCAGGACAGCAAAAAGGCGTCAGGCCGGATACACCATCCGGCCTGACGCCTCAAATTGCAATTACTTGGCGCTAACGGCCTTGTCCGGATTGGGCGGGAAGGACGGGTCCGTCTTCTTGCCGCGAAGCAGGTCAAGCGCGTAGTTGAGCTGAACGTCGTCCTTCGGATCCGGCGGAACATAGGCAACCGAACCGGAGCCTTCGTCCGTCTCGCTCTGGCCCTTGATGTGCCCACGCAGGCTGGACTCGCCTTCGGTGGTCATCTTGCCCTTCAGATCGTCCGGCAGCGGCTCTTCGACCTTGATATCCGGCGTGATGCCGGTGCCTTGGATCGAGCGGCCCGACGGCGTGTAGTAGAGCGCCGTCGTCAGTCGCAGCGCGCCGTTTTCACCGAGCGGGATGATCGTTTGAACCGAGCCCTTGCCGAACGAGCGCGTTCCGAGAACGGTAGCACGACGCAGGTCCTGCAACGCGCCGGCAACGATTTCCGAAGCAGATGCCGAACCGCCGTTGATCAGGACGATTACCGGCTTGCCGTCCGTCAGGTCGCCCGGACCAGCGTTGAAGCGGCGGGTCTCATCGGGATTGCGGCCGCGGGTGGAAACAACTTCGCCACGCTGCAGCAGCGCATCCGACACCTGGATCGCCTGGTCGAGCAGACCACCCGGGTTCAGACGAAGATCGAGGACGTAGCCCTTCAGCTTGTCAGCCGGAACCGTCTTCTTGATCTTCTCGATCGCCTTCTCGAGATCGGGGTAGGTCTTCTCCGTGAAGGAGATGACGCGCAGATAGCCGACATCATCCTCGACGCGCGACTTCACGGCCTGCACAGCCACAACGTCGCGAACGATCGTCAGCTCTATAGGCTTGTCGGCACCCTTGCGGATCAGCGTCAGCTTGATCGGCGTGTTGACCGGGCCGCGCATCTTTTCGACCGCATCTTCCAGCTTCAGGCCGCGAACGGACTGACCGTCGATCTCGGAAATGTAGTCACCAGCAAGAACGCCAGCCTTTGCCGCCGGCGTGTCGTCGATCGGCGTGATGACTTTGACGAGTTCATCTTCCATGGTGACCTCAATGCCGAGGCCGCCAAATTCGCCCTTCGTCTGGGTCTGCATGTCAGCCGCATCCTTGGCATTCATGTAGCTCGAATGCGGATCCAGCGAGGAAAGCATGCCGTTGATGGCATTTTCGATGAGTTTGTCCTCGGCCGGCGGCGTCACATACTGTGCGCGCACACGCTCAAAAACGTCACCAAAAACGGAAAGCTCCTTGTAGGTGGAGGCTCCGGCTGCTTCCGCAGGCACGCCTGCCGAATAGATGACGCTCATCGCGGTCGCACCCATCAATGCGCCGACCAGAACAAGAGAAGCCCTACGAATCATTGCGTGCCTTTCCAGTGTCTTTAGCGGTCCACCAAGGCCGGGAATCGACCGGTTTTCCATCTTTTCGAAATTCAATGTAAAGCGTCGGACGGTTGGTTTCCAGCGCCAATGCTGTCGCGCTTGCCACTCTTTTTGCGCCCATGGCTGCAAGTGGCTCGCCGGAGAAAACGAACTTCCCCTGGCGCGTGCTGATCGTCTCCATTCCGGAGAGGACGAGGTGGTATCCGTTGCCGGCATCGAGGATGATCATCTGGCCGTAGCTGCGAAAAGCACCCGCGTAAACGACAAGCCCATCTGCGGGAGCGGTAACCACCGTTTCCGGATTGGTGGCAAGCGTCATTCCCATCGCCTCATGGCCGGTTCCGTCGGCGTCGCCGAACTGGCGGAGGATATCGCCTGCCACAGGCAATTCCAGCTTCGCCTTCAATTCTCCGAAGGGATATGCGGGGGCAATGCGGTTTTTATCAGGCACGCCGCTCTCCGCGAGGGCCTTGGCCTGGGCGCGTTGCTCCTCGGTCAAGAGCTTGCGGTTTTCCTCGGCCTGGCGGGCCGCGGAGGCGGCGTCGCGAACCGATGCGATCTCGGTTTCCATCGATGCCACCAGCCCCTCGAGGCTTGTTGCCTTGCTGGCAAGATCCTCCGACCGCTTCTTCTCCGCATCCAGTTCCGCCGCGCTGCTGCGGCTCAGCTTCTCGTTTTCAGCGAGAAGCAAATCCATCCGGCGCTCTTCCTCGATACTATTGGTCATCGTCGTCGTGAGTGCCGCTTTCTCCGCAGCGCTTGCCGTTTGCAACGCAGACAGATTGGCAAGATCGGCGACGAGCTTGTGAGTTTCCTTTCGGATACCGGGAACCACCGCGCCGAGCAGGATTGCGCTGCGAACCGATGCGAGCGCGTCGTCAGGTGTCACAAGGAGGGCCGGCGGCGGATTGCGGCCCATCCGCTGCAAGGCACCCAGCACCTCGGCCAGCAAGCCACGCCGTTCATGCAATGACCGGCGGACCGCGTCTTCCTTTACGCCGAGATCGGCCAGTTTCTTCTCGCTCTCCAGGATCTGCTTCTCGAGCGATTTGCGCCGCGCCGCGGAATCGATCAGCGCCTGTCGAACGCTGCTGGTGCTCTTGTCCAGATCCGCGATGCTCTTCTGAAGCTCAGCAACCTTATCGGAGGAGAGGCTGATCGTCTTCGACAGGGCTTCAAGCTCGGCGCGCGTCTCGTCTCGCTTCGCCGCAAGGTTGGCCGCCGGATCGGGCGGCGGCTGGGCAACCGTTGCATTTGCCAGGGCAGGCGCCTCGGGCAACGACATCCGCGCAGCTTCCGGCGCATCCTGCGCAAAGGCGCCCGTGGCGAAGGGGCGGTTCGCAACTGCCACCACAGACACGCTCAAGCCTGCAGCCAAGGCCGACAGAATGACGTATTTTGGCTTGAACGCGCGTGTCGGCATACGAGCTTCGAAATCCCTTCAAATCGCGCGAAGATTAAGCTGATTTGACATTCTTTGCCAGATCGATTGAGTGTCTGTGYGTTCCGGGACGGACACGCTCGCGTGAGCTACGGAACCCATCAGACGCGATGATAGGGATGGCCGGAAAGGATCGTGACGGCTCGATAAAGCTGCTCGGCGATGAGCGTGCGAACCAACTGATGCGGCCAAGTCATCTTGCCGAGACAGAGGGTTGCATCGGCAACGTCGTATAACAACGGATCGAGGCCATCGGCACCGCCGATGGCAATCATCAGGTCGCGCTTGCCCTGGTCGCGATAGTTTCCAAGGAGATTGGCAAAGCCTTCACTGTCCAGCGCCTTGCCGCGCTCGTCCAACAGGATGAGAACACTCCCCTCGGACAACGACTTCTGCAGCATCGCCGCTTCATCGCGCTTGCGCGTATCGGCATTCGACGCACGACTTTCAGCCACTTCGGCCACGCGGGAGAATTCGAGGCCGACCGCAGGACCGGCCTTGGCAAAGCGATCGAAATAGCGGGCCGCAAGATCCTTCTCGGGGCCGGACTTCAGCCGCCCCACCGCAAAAAGACCAACACGCATCATCCGCTCCCGCAGTTCGGCAACCGGCGGCACACACCTGCCGCCAGCCGGATTCGTCCGGCCAATAAATGCCGTCTATCAGGCCGCGGACACAGCGTCCAGCAGCCTGTTAGTGCACCGTTTCCTCGTCCATATCGGGCGCGGCCCACATCTTTTCGATGTTGTAGAACTCGCGTATTTCTGGACGAAAGACATGGACGATGACATCGCCGGTGTCGATCAGGATCCAATCGCCGCCTTCCTGACCCTCGACGCGGGCGCTTCCAAGGCCCTCGTCTTTGAGATCAGACAGCAGGTGGTCCGAGATCGCCATGACATGCCTGCTCGAGCGCCCGGAGACGACGACCATGAAGTCTCCCAGTGCCGATTTTCCAGCAATGTCGATGGTGACGATATCTTCAGCCTTAGAGTCCTCAAGGCTAGTGAGGACGGCGTGCAGGGCGCGGGCGGCAGCATCGGCGCCACGTTCCGGGCTCTTCGGGACAACGGCAAGCGTTTTTCCCTTGGCGTGTACTGTTGTCAGTGCTTTCCCTTTCTCGGAATGACAAAACATGCACATCACTGATTTGGTGACCAAATCATAGTTAAGATAGGCACCAAACCATTAACGTTTCAAGACGCGCACAATCACAAAGCGTGAACGACCATTTGACGCGATAGATCATCTGTGGATGAAAGACCGAATGTGGCCCGGCTGTGTACAGTCCTTGCAACCACACGTAAAGTAAGATCGTTTTCGACTATAGAAGACTTGCCGATGAAAAGCCCCGCCGTTGATACGCTCACTCCGATACTCCGCATCAGTTTTCCTCATGAAGACCGCCTCGGGCGCGGCAAGATGGAACTGCTCGAACATATCAGGGAAACGGGATCGATTTCCGCGGCAGGCAGGGCGATGGACATGTCCTATCGTCGCGCCTGGTTGCTTGTCAGCGATATGAACCGGATGTTTCGCGAGCCCGTGGTCGAGTCCCAGCGCGGCGGCCCAAAAGGTGGAGGCGCGGCGCTGACGCCGTTCGGCGATGAGCTCCTCGCCCGCTTTCGCAAGATGGAGCAGATGATGAAAACGACTCTCGCTGAAGAGCTGGCATGGCTGGAGGCCAACCGATCGCCTGAAAGCAATCGCTGATCATGGTTCAAGGGCGACGGTCTTTATCACGGCAAAAACAGGCGACCCTATCCGCACGCCCAGCCGCTCTGCCGAGAAGCTTGTGATCCGGGAAAGAATGGCGTCCCCACCGCAATCGACGAGAACGTCAATGGTGGCGTCGTCTGCCTGCGACATGTTCTGAACGGTACCTTCAAGCACGTTGAGCGCGCTCAGGGCTTCCGGCTTTTTCATTGCCAGCATCACGTCGCGAGACGGAATGCGGACGCGAACGGGCTTGCCGAGGTTTAGCATCGCTCCCGGGACGTGAAGCCGAGCTGATTTCAGGGCAATTGTCGCTATGCGGTGCTGCACGTCGAGGCTCTCCACCATCCCTTCAAGAAGAGCCCCCGCATCGCGCCGCTCGAATGAGGCCGGCGGATGGCTTAACACATCCACGGCCGAGCCGACGGCCTCCACCTGTCCATCACGCATGACGACGACCTGATTGGCGAGGCGTGCTACTTCGGCGATCGAATGACTGACATAGACGATCGGAATGTCCATCTCGTCGCGCAGGCGCTCAAGATAGGGCATGATCTCGGCTTTTCGCGCCTCATCCAACGCCGCCAGCGGCTCATCCATCAACAGCAGACGGGGAGCCGAAAGCAGGGCTCGCCCAATGGCAACGCGYTGCTTCTCGCCACCGGAGAGCTTTTCCGGTCTGCGCTCGAGCAGGCTTTCGATGCCCAGCAACGAAACAATATGATCCAATCCCTCTGCCGAACTGGTGGCTCTGGCAAACCACCGGCCATAGGACAGGTTGTGACCGACACTGAGGTGCGGGAACAGCCGCGCCTCCTGGAAGACATAACCGAACCTCCGTCGATGCTTGGCGACAAAGATCCGCCGCTCGGTATCTGTCAGGACTTCGCCGTCGAGGACGACCTGGCCCGCGTCGGGCCGCGCCAACCCGGCAATGATGCGGATCATCGACGTCTTACCAGAGCCGGAACGGCCGAAAAGCGCGGTGATCCCGCGCCCCGAGGTAAAGGTGGCATCGAGCGCGAATGCGCCAAGCCGCTGTTTTGCTTTCACGACAAGCGTCATTCCGGATCAATCCTCCGGCCGACGATGCGCGACAGCAATTCCGAGGCAAGCAAGGCGGCCATCGAAATCACGATAGCGACGAGCGTCAACCGCAGGGCGCCGGCATCACCGCCCGGGACCTGCGTAAAGGAATAGATCGCCGCTGAAAGGGTCTGCGTTTCCCCCGGGATGTTGGAAACGAAGGTAATCGTCGCGCCGAACTCCCCCATTGCCTTCGCAAAGGAAAGGATCATTCCTGCTATGATGCCAGGCAGGGTAAGTGGCAATGTTATCGTCATGAAAACCCAGAATGGGCTGGCTCCCAAGGTGCCGGCTGCCTCCTCCAGCTTTCGATCGACCGCTTCGATCGAGAGCCGGATGCTGCGCACCATCAACGGAAAAGCCATGACCCCGCACGCGAGTGCGGCACCTGTCCAGCGAAACGAAAACACGATGCCGAAATAGTAATCGAGAAAGCTGCCGATCGGCCCGCGCCGCCCGAAAAGGATCAGCAAAATGAAGCCCGTGACAACAGGCGGCAGGATCAGCGGCAGATGGACGACACCATTCAGAATCGACTTACCCCAAAACCGGCCGCGCGCCAGCAGCAGGGCAACGCCGATGCCGAATGGCAGGCTGGCCAGCATCGCCACCACCGACACGCGCAGGCTGAGCAAGATTGCCGTCCATTCATCATCGCTCAGGCCGAGTGCGTCCAAGCCATTCTCTCCAAAAATAGAAGGCCCGTATCGACGGGCCTTCTCACGCTATGCCTTCGTGCGAGAATTCGCAATCATTTCAAGATGGTGAAGCCTTGCTCGGTAAAGAAATGAGCCGCCTTTTCCGATTTCAGGAAGTCGAGGTATGCCGCGGCATCCGGGTTCTTGCTCTCGGAAAGAACGGCGACCGGATAAATGATCGGAGGATGCGAATCCGCCGGGAAGGTGCCGACAACGGCAACGCCCGGATCCGCGGAGGCGTCGGTCTGGTAGACAACGCCATAGGGCGCCTCGCCGCGCGATACCAACGCCAGTGCTGCACGAACACTTTCAGCACCGGCAACCTTCGCCTCAACCGAGGGCCAGACGCCAAGCGCTTCAAGCGCAGCCTTGCCGTACTTGCCGGCCGGAACCGACTTCACCTCACCCATGGAAAGCTTGCCATCACCGAGCAGAGTGGCGAGCTCGAAACCCTTTTTGATCTCGACCGGCTTGGCGTGGTCCTTGGTTCCGACAAGTACAATTCGGTTACCCAAAAGATTGGACCGGCTGTCGGCCTTGATCAGATTCTTCTTGGCAAGATAGTCCATCCAGTCCAGGTCGGCGGAGATGAAGATGTCGGCGGGTGCGCCGCCTTCAATCTGCTTTGCAAGCGCGGAGCTTGCAGCATACGAGGCGACAGCCTCCTTGCCGGCTTCCTTCGCCCACGCGGCATTCGCTGCATCAAGGGCGTTCTTCAGGCTGGCCGCTGCAAAAACGCTGACCTTTTCCGCAGCGGCGGCTGGCGTTGCGGCAACGCCTAAGAAGACAGCCGAAATGGCTGTGACGGCAAACTTCATCCATTGGCGACGACTGTGCATGATCTCTCCCGAAGCTTTGGAAATATCTGTAGAAATATAACGTCGCTTGCGACTTGGCTAGCGCTATATTTTGACAAGCATAACCGTCTGCGCGTCTCAGACTTCACACATTCGTGATGCGCATGACTGCTGAGATCCTAGTTCCCAAAACGGCGAGAATTTAGGGGGGAACCGACAGAAGTTTGAAATCTCGACGAAAATCGTCTCGGATGCCAAAGAATTGGGCAAAAACGAGGAGGCTTATGGCTACGGCCATGCTTGCAGCGCATTGCTGCAATGCAATGGACCCGCTTCAAGAATCCGGGGACTATGGTACAACGCACTCATCGAACGGCGATCTCCTCCTCCCAAAGCCGTTGGATAGGATCGACAACACTCCTCCTCCCAGTTGTCGATCGAGTTTACGAAGCCCGACGGATCTCCTCCCCCGTCGGGCTTTTCATTTGTACGTCTTCCCTGAAAAGTCGAACTATTTTACGGTGCCGTTCGTAGCGCGGATAGCCGTCGAGCTATGACTGGAGCGCGGACCGTGTATGAACGTCCAGGCTGGTGCCTGGCGCTTCCAGAGCGCGCGGGAATCATCTTCGTCAACGCGGGCAAAATCGAACGTCCTCGCCATCTTCGATGACAGGAACGACAGCGTGGAGCCCGGGCGGTCGATCACGGCAATCGGAAATGTGTTGACGATATCCTGCCAGCGTTGCCACTGATGGAAAGTCTTCAGGCTGTCGGCCCCCATGATCCAGATGAAATGGACATGCGGGTTGCGCGCCTTGACGCGCGCCAGCGTGTTTGCCGTGAAGCTCGTCGCGAAATCGCGTTCGAACGCCGTGACCTTGATCGAGGGATGTCGGGCAAGCCGCTCGCTCAGAGCGATGCGCTCGGCAAGCGGCAGCAGGTGCCGCCGATCCTTCAGCGGATTCCCGGGCGTGACCATCCACCAAAGCTGGTCGAGGCCAAGCCGCTTGATCGCGATTTCTGCAACCAGCGCATGTCCGTCATGCGGCGGATTGAACGAACCGCCGAAAAGACCGACCACCATGCCCCGCTCGCTATGCGGCATCCGAAGATGGCGCCGGTCGATTTCGTCGTTGATCACGTCAGGGCCGGGTCTGTCCGGTGCCGTGCACACGGTATTTGAAGGAGGTGAGCTGCTCGACACCGACAGGGCCACGGGCATGCATCTTGCCGGTCGCAATGCCGATCTCGGCACCCATTCCGAACTCGCCGCCATCGGCAAACTGTGTCGATGCATTGTGCAGCAGGATCGCGGAATCAACCTCGGTGAAGAACCTCTGCACCACATAAGGATCGTCGGCAATCACTGCCTCGGTGTGGTTCGAGGAATAGGCCTGGATGTGCTCTATCGCACCCGAAATGCCATCGACGACAGCAACCGAAACGATGGCATCCAGATACTCGGTCGACCAGTCCTCCTCGGTGGCTGCCTTCACGCCAGGCATTGCTTGAACGACCGCAGCCGAACCGCGGATTTCGCAACCGGCTCCCGCAAGGGCCTCCAGCAGCGGGCGAAGATGAGTCTTGGCCGCAGCGCTGTCGACGAGAATCGTTTCCACTGCACCGCAGATACCGGTGCGCCGCATTTTGGCGTTGACGACGATCTCCGTGGCCATGTCGAGATCAGCGGATGCATCCACATAGATATGGCAAAGCCCTTCAAGGTGCGCGAAGACGGGCACCCTCGCCTCGTTCTGGACACGCGCAACAAGGCTCTTGCCGCCGCGCGGAACGATAACGTCGATTGCACCATCCAATCCGCGCAGCATCGCGCCGACGGCAGCTCGATCGGTTGTCGGCACGAGCTGAATGGCATGCTCGGGAAGTCCCGCGGCCTTCAGGCCCTGTACAAGGCAGGCATGAATTGCGTGCGATGAGCGCCGCGAGTCCGAACCACAACGCAGAATGACAGCATTGCCGGCTTTCAGGCACAGCGCACCGGCATCCGCCGTGACGTTCGGGCGGCTCTCGAAGATCACACCGATAACACCGAGCGGCGTCCGAACGCGCTCGATCTTCAGTCCATTCGGGCGTTCCCAGACAGCGATCAGCTCGCCGACCGGATCCTTCAGCGCCGCGATCGCGCGGATACCCTCGGCCATCTCGGCAATGCGCTTGTCGGTCAGTGTCAGACGATCAACGAAGGATGCGAGCATGTCCGTGCCGGCGACATCTTTCAGATCCTTGGCATTCTCGGCGAGGATGTGATCCTTGTTGGCGAGGATCGCATCCGCCATGGCGTTCAGCGCCTTGTTTTTGGCCTCAGTGGACGCAGAGCCCAACGGTCGCGCCGCAGCCTTGGCCTTGCGGCCGATGTCATTCATCAGCGCGTCAATGTCAGGGCTCTGCGCAACCGTATCAAGCATAGCTTGTGTCCTTCTTCTGCCTTTCCGATTTTGAACTGATCTGCGACGTCATCACCATGTCATCGCGATGGATCATTGCCGCACGTCCCGCATAGCCGAGGATTGCCTCGATCTCCGTCGACTTGCGGCCGGTAATCTGCCGCGCCTCTTCGGCATCGTAGCCAGCAAGTCCGCGCGCGATCTCCCGACCATGCGGGCCGACGATCGCCACCGTATCGCCGCGGCTGAAAAGCCCGACAACCTTGCGAACCCCGGCAGGAAGCAGGCTCTTGCCGGCGCCGAGCGCAACAACGGCACCCTCGTCGACGTGGAGTTCGCCCGCCGGCTGCAACTGGCCAGCAATCCACGTCTTTCGCGCCGTGACGGGCGTCCCTGAAGGAGCAAACCAAGAGGAGCGCGCCCCATTCTCGATCGCCGAGAGCGGGCTGTCCGCCTTGCCTGAGGCGATGATCATTGCGCAGCCGGCCGTCGTCGCAATCTTGCCGGCGTCGATCTTGGTGCGCATGCCGCCACGCGACAGCTCGGACGCAGCGCCACCCGCCATCGCTTCGATTTCAGGCGTGATCTCGGCGATCGTGGCAAGAAATTCCGCCTGCGGATCGAGGTGCGGCGGCGCCGTATAGAGACCGTCAATATCGGACAGCAGAATCAGCAGATCAGCACCGGTCATGGTCGCGACCCGCGCAGCCAGGCGATCATTGTCGCCGTAGCGAATTTCGCTGGTAGCAACGGTATCATTCTCGTTGATAATCGGCACGGCGCCGATCTTCAGGAGCTGATTGATGGTGGCACGCGCGTTGAGATAGCGACGGCGCTCTTCCGTATCGCCGAGCGTCAACAGGATCTGGCCAGCAACGATCTCGTCGTGGGACAGACTTTCCGACCAGGCACGCGCCAGAGCGATCTGGCCGACGGCCGCCGATGCTTGACTTTCTTCGAGCTTCAGGGCTCCCGAAGGGAGATCGAGGACCGAACGGCCGAGAGCAATCGCGCCGGACGAAACAACGAGGACGTCGACGCCCTTGGCCTTCAGGGCCGCAATATCGCGGCACATTGCGTCGAGCCACGCCTTCTTCAGACCGGTCTTGCGATCGACGAGGAGAGCCGAGCCGATTTTAATGACGATGCGGCGATAGCGCTCAAGCGACTTACGCGTCGTCATGGGCCTCGCCTTCATCATCCGACACCGTATCGCGATGGCGGAGCTTCGGTGCCTTGGCGAGCTTTTCCGCCCCGCCGGCATTCGCCTCGACAATCACATCCCGCAAGGCTCGCAGCACTTCCGTCATGCCCTTGCCCGTCGCCGCGGAAATCTGGAACGGCGTCTTGCCGCAGGCCTTGGCCAGTTCCTTCGTCTTCTTCTTCAGCGTGGCGTCATCGAGAACGTCGATCTGCGACAGGGCGACGATCTCGACCTTTTCGCCAAGATCACTGCCATAGGCCTCGAGTTCGCGCCGGACGGTCGTGTAGGCCTTGCCGACCGTTTCCTCTTGCGAGGAAACGAGATGCAACAGAACGCGCGTACGCTCGACGTGGCCGAGAAAGCGGTCACCGATCCCGACTCCTTCATGCGCGCCTTCGATCAGCCCCGGAATGTCGGCAAGGACGAATTCCTGCCCGTCAACGGTCGCGACACCCAGGTTCGGGTGCAATGTCGTAAAGGGATAATTTGCAATCTTCGGCCGGGCACGGGTGACGGCTGCAAGGAACGTGGACTTGCCGGCATTCGGCAATCCAACAAGGCCAGCGTCTGCAATCAGCTTCAAGTGCAGCCAGATTGTCTTTTCCTCACCGGGAAGACCGGGATTGGCCCAGTCCGGCGCCTGGTTGACCGAGGATTTGAAGTGCGCATTTCCGAAGCCACCATTGCCGCCGGTAGCGAGCCGGTAGCGTTGGCCTTCCTCGGTGAGATCGCAAATCAGCGTTTCCTTGTCTTCCTCGAAAATCTGCGTGCCGACGGGCACCTTAAGCGTCACGTGCTCACCATTGGCGCCGGTACGGTCCCTGCCCATCCCGTGCGTACCGATCTTGGCCTTGAAGTGCTGCTGGTAGCGGAAGTCGATCAGTGTATTGAGACCGTTGACCGCCTCGACCCAGACATCACCGCCGCGTCCGCCGTCACCGCCATCGGGGCCACCAAACTCGATGAACTTCTCGCGTCGGAACGAGACGCTGCCCGCGCCGCCGTCTCCGGACTTGATGTAGACTTTTGCTTCGTCGAGAAATTTCATCTTACTTCCATTGTGGCCGTTCATCGCTCCTCTTGCCGCTTTCGATATAGGCGGTTCAATCGGAGGTCAAAGGATTATCGTGAGGTTTGCGAGCTATAGCATACAGTACGGCTGCGGTCTTGATGGTATCTACGACCTCGACCGTTCGGCAACATCATCGCATCCAGCAACCTGAAATCCGCGAAGATCGACATAGCTCCGACCATTTCCGCATCTGGGTCGTTATTCGGTGGGGTTGAGGCGCCCCGACGATCGGGACGCCTCGCATTCGTCTCAAGCAATCCTGGCCTGTTGCAGGGCACCCGGCTTCAGCATCGTCTCGACATGCGTGACCATGGTGTTGCGCGCGAAGCTGTAGATTTCGCTGCAACCGGTCATGCGGAAGCCGAGCCTTTCCTGCAGCTTCAACGAAGCCGGGTTGTCCGCGAAGACCCCGGAATGAACCATCGTCTCCGGCATACGGCGCGAAAAGCGCTCCAGCACGGCCGATACCGCCTCGCTCATATAGCCGCGCCGCCAGTAGAAGCGGTTTAGCCAGTAACCGAGGTGCCAAAGGCCATGGCGAAGCTCGATGGCGACGACGCCGATATGAGCGTCGTCGCCAGTCGTGATGGCAAACTGCCAGTCGGCCATGCCACCCGCCGTCACCGGAACCAGCCAGTCGAGTGCGTCCTGCCTGTCATAAGGCGCAGGAACGCGCGCGAGCATGCGGGTAACGGCGAAGTCGGACAGCGTGTCCGCGATCGCATCGGCATCGCTCAGCCTGTGCGGGCGGAGCACCAGCCGGTCGGTGGTGATGACCGGCAATGGGCCGGGCGTCATCGACTGGCTCCTGGGTCTCTGAAGGCTGATCGCGTTCATAGGACGCTCCCCCAGCTTCTCAGCGACATCCAGGTCTTGCGGTCGAGCCTGTACCATTCGACGGGCACATTGCTGCCGAGAGCCAGCGATGCCGCCAACCCCGATCCCTGGAACTGGAAACCGCACTTCTGGATGACCCGCCGCGAAGCGACGTTCATCACCCGGCAACGAGCATCGATCTGATCGACATCCTGCCGCGTGCGAAAGACCATATCGACCAAAGCATGGCATGCCTCGGTCATAAAGCCTTGATTCCAGTACGGTTCTCCAAGCCAGTACCCGATCTCGACGGTCCGCCCGTCAAGATGCGGTTCGACCCCGCAGCACCCTACAAAGGCACCGTTCTCGGCCTTGGTGATCGCATAGACGCACTTGCCAATCTCGCCATTTTTCGTGCGTCGCACGAAGTCGGCGGCATCATTGGCCGTGTACGGGTGCGGCATGCGCGACACCATGGTGGCGACTTTGGCGTTGTTGGCGAGATGGGCAAGGGCGTCGATATCTTCTTCGTGCGGCGCGCGCATGACGAGCCGCTCCGACAACAAGACAGGGCAATCGGTCCTTAACCGCTCCGGCCTCAGCCGTTCCTTGGGAGACCGCTGGTCTTCCCTGAAAGACCGCAATTGGCCTTCCCTCAACAATTCGCCTTGCATGTTCAGTCCTCCTTCGTTGGACAAGAAAAAAGGGGAGATGGCGCCCCATCTCCCCTTATTTCTGGACTGAACCTGATACGCTCAGCCGGGTCGATGAGACGCCGGCTGTTTTAGAGCGCTACCGGCTTATTCCGCTGCTTCCGCTTTCGGCATTACAGACACGTACACGCGGCCATTGGCCTTCGTACGGTAGTTCACATTGCCGGCCGTAAGCGCAAAAATGGTGTGGTCCTTGCCGAGGCCGACGTTAGCGCCCGGATGCCACTGCGTACCGCGCTGACGCACGATGATGTTACCTGCGATGACGGTTTCGCCGCCGAACTTCTTCACGCCAAGGCGCTTGGATTCGGAATCACGACCGTTGCGCGATGAACCGCCAGCTTTTTTGTGTGCCATTGGTGTTCTCCTTTAAACCTTAAAGTCCCGTGATCTTACTTAGCAGCCACGATGTCCGTGATGCGGACAACAGTGTGGTGCTGGCGATGGCCGCGCGAACGCTTCGAGTTCTGACGACGGCGCTTCTTGAAGGCGATGACCTTCTTGCCGCGGTTGTGCTCGACCACTTCGGCCTTGACGGAAGCGCCCTTGACGAAGGGAGCACCAATCGCAGCGTCGGCGCCTTCGCCGATTACGAGGACTTCGGTGAATTCAATTGCGTCGCCAGCGGTTGCTTCAAGCTTCTCGATGGTCAGCACGTCGTTTGCCGCCACACGGTACTGCTTACCGCCGGTCTTGATGACTGCGAACATTTTTTATCCTTTCATGTTCGTTCCGGCTCGTGCCCGCCAATCAGCAGGTGGCCGTCTTTTTATCAGTCGAGGTTAAGCAGGGATTTCAAAGGCTTTAGCCCAGAACTCTCGCTGCCGGTGATGTGCCTCGCGAGCGCGAAGCATGCAAGGCACAGACTTATCCACACCTATTGCGCAGCCGAGATACGCGAGCATAAAAAAACTGTCAAGGCAAAAGGATGAAAAGCTTTGAGATTTCGTCTTGCCAGCCCGTCATTCTGTCGCTATGTAGCCCCCCGCGCCGAATAAGCGCCGACCTGACCGCGGAGAGGTGGCAGAGTGGTCGAATGCACCGCACTCGAAATGCGGCATACCTGCAAGGGTATCGTGGGTTCAAATCCCACCCTCTCCGCCATTATCACCAACTAGTTGTTTTGTTGTGCTTTCCTAGCTACCGTGGACAGCCCGCAACGGCGGAGCCCGTCTTGGTAACGAGTCGGATCCAGCGCGTGAAGTGCGCCCGGCAACCATGCTCGCGACGACCGCGTGAGCTGCACGCTGAATGGCACCGCTCACGCCAACATGCATGCGCCAGCAGAACAATCCTCGTTGTCGCTAATCGACGGTATCAGGATGCGTCGATGCCTTCAGATCGGCCAGACCGCGGTTTGCATCCTTGTTGCCGGTCGAGGCCGCGGCAGTGAATATCCGCTCGGCATCGCCGTACATCTTCATGTTCAGGTAGGCATATCCGCGCAGCACCATCAGATCGATCGGTTCCTGGCGAAGCTGGGCGCGCTGATCGAGATATATCAAGGCCTCGCGATAGCGCTTTGCATCGAAGGCGGCGAGAGCCCGGTCGGCCAGGATCGCAATCTGCAATTCGGCCGCGCGCTGTTGCGTCTGCGGTGCCTTCGTCGCGGCTACGGCAGCATTGTTGGATAGGCCGGCGCGCAGGAAGGCGAGGCTCTGGCCATAGGCTGCGTCCTCGCGCGTCTTGCGGTTTGAACTGGCGAGCGCTGCGTCGAAAGCCTTGGCTGCCTCCATCGGACGATTGATGTCCATCAGGCACCAGCCCCGTGACAGTGCGGTTTCCGGATCGAGCAGTTGCGCATTGACCGTGGTCGTGCATCCGCGCAGTTGCCGTGCACCGCGGCGAACCGTGACCGTTTGCATCGCAGGCTGGCGTACGACCTCGGTGACGGCTGGCGGGTTTGCACTTTCGATGCGCTCCGGCGGTGCCCGGACAATCTCCGGTGACGCGGCCGTTGGACCTTGCGGCACCATCTGCCCGGGAGGGGCGGGCAGGGAAGGTGTTGTGGTCCGTTGGTTCGTGGCCTCACCCAACTGTGCGATGCGCTCGGACCTGCCACCCCACAGGCGCTGGATCTCAGCTACGCCCGCCCGGTCCCGCAACTGCTGGCGCGTGATGGCCAATCCGTAAGCGGACGGTTCGTCATCCGGCTTCCAGCGTAGCGCCGTCTCGAACCAGCGCGCCGCTGTTTGCGGTTGATTGAGAGTGCGGGCAAACCAGCCGAATTGCTGTGCCGTCGGCACATATTTCTGGGCAATGATTTCGCTGGCGATGCGCGAAAGTACCTCTTCGCTGAGGTTGGCAGGCGGCTGGAGGGCCATCAGGTTCGCCGTCGCAGCAAGATATGTCGCGGTCGCATCCTTGGAGGCACCACGCCACTTGTACATGACGTCCTCCGCCTCTTGCGGTTTCTTCTCGGCAATCAGCGCCAGCGCCAGACCCTGGGAAGCGATTGCCGAGTCTTCCTTCTCCCGCGCTGCCCGAAACCATCTTTCCGCATCGGGATAGTTTTCCCGGCGAAGCTGGTACCAGCCGAGAAGAAGGCTGTCGGATGCCAGCCGCTCCGTTTCAGCAAGTCGTTGCACGATTGAAAGATAAGCCGGCGCCACAGCCAGATCGGGGTCATCGTTGCCGGCGGCGACAAAGCGGCGGGCAAGCTCATTGCGCATGCCATCGAATTCGCGGCCGCCGTTGCCATCGGGGCGTTCAAGCGCCAGGAGATCCTGCATCACTGCGTAGGAAAGCAAGGCGGACGCCTTCTGAATGGTCGCCACACGCTCTTGCGGATTTGTGCAATTCTTCAGGATATAGACATAGGCATCCCGGGCGCGCGGTGCGCGATCGGTCTTCGCGAAAGCTTCGGCAACCCGCCATAGCACGTCGATGTCGCTGCATGTCAGGAGGCTCGGTGTATTGGCGCCGATCTGGACGACGGTTGCATATTGCTTCAGGTCCGACGCATTGACGAGGCGCGCGCGGGCCTCGGCGACATCCAGCCGGTCAAGCAGGTCAGGCGGCGGCTGCCATCCCGATTCGGACGCCTGCCGGTCGGCAATCGCCTTGCGGAGTTCCGCGTAGCGTCCCTCCGAATACAGTTGCCACATCTGCTCCAGCTGCCTGTCGCCACTCTGCGGAACGGCCAGAGGATCGGCGGGCGGCACCCAGTTCGGGTACAGCGCCTGAAGCCGCGCGATCTCGGCCTGCAGTCGCGCCTTGTCGCCGCGGCTGGCGAAATAGCGCAAGGCACTCTCATCGACTTTCGGCTGGGCTGACTTGGCTGGCTGAGCCGCCGTAGGCTGCTGTTGAGGCGCCTGCGCGACCATCAACGACTTTTCGGCCTCGTCACCGGCGGTCTCACCCTGTTGAGGAAGCGGCGGAACCAGTGTTGCTGCGTGTAGCCGATCGGCAATGGCCTGGACGTCGATCTGCGGCTTGGGACTGGTTTCCGGTCCCGTGACACGACCCATGAGCATGAATTGTGGCGCAGCTGCGTGACCCGACTGCCCGAAGCCCAGCATCTCCTGAAGTGCCACGCGGTCCCTCAGGGCGGTCACCAGACCAGCCACCGCCACCGCAACGACAATTGCAACGGATGAGGATTTCACAGACACTCCGGATGCTTCTCCCCGACAAATGCCAACCCAAGAAGATGAAGGGTCGATGGATAGTAGAGCGACGGCTCAAAATGCTGCGACGACTCAGGCAGCTTGGTTCCTTCCGTCACACAGGCCACGACATCGTTAACAATTCGATAACCCGGGTCCGACAGCAGCGCCTTCGGCTTGCCGGACGAGAGGTCGATTGTCGCCGGAGTGCCCTCCTCGGCGGTCATTCCCTTTCGCAATCTTGACAGCAGAGCCTTGTCCGAAACTCCCGCGCGCACGAGATAGAGCGGGATGCGCAGGCTGTTGTATCCGAATTCCGCGTCGAAGCCGGCTGCGGGCTCCGGCATGCGATTGAGGCTCACCCAATCGGCGGGCAGTTTTCGTGGTCCGAACTGCATGGCCTGCAGCAGCTGCAGACCGTCGTCCGACAGCTTCTGCCAGGCGTTGGATGGGGCCAAGAGCGCCATGACCGGGATCGCCTCATACACCCAGTAGGAGGGATTGATGACGGGGCCGTCCTTGCGATCAGGGGAATTGAAACCGCTGACGCCAGGGAGCAACAGGGTGTGTCCGTTTGAACTGATGACGACATGCGAAAGAAGGGCTTGAGCCATCTTCGCAGCCGCCTCCATATAATCGGTCTTGTTCCACGCAGACCCCGCAAGGGCCAACGCATAGGCGATCAGCAGATCGCCATCCGATGCATTGTTGCTATCGGTGACATGCGGCGTGACGGCAGGATCCCATCTCCAGGCGGCCAGGCCGTCATCGCGCAGCAACAGTTCGGTGCGCGTGAAGTACCATATCTGTTCGAAGTCAGCGGGGTTGTTGGCAAGGTAGGCAAGCAGCAGGCCGTAACCCTGGCCTTCGCTGTGGCTGATATTGCCGTTGCCATCATCGACGATGCGGCCGCTGGCATCCAGGAACTTCGCCTTGTAGGCGCCCCATGCCTCTGAGCTAATTCCGGGACCTCGCGCCTGCGCGGGCTGGCAGACAGCCGCAACCGCGAAGCTTGCGGCGCAGAGCAGTTTCAGCAACCTCTTCATTCGCGCCTGCCCAGCCGGGAAAGCATGCTTGCCGTGGTAACACCGATCAGCAGCGAAAGGACGACCAGAAGGAAGGCGTAGGACAGTATGTTCGTTGATAGCCAGTTCGCAGCAATCAGGCGATAATTTGAGAGGGACCAGGGCTGAGAGGCCACGAAATCGAAGCGACCGACCGGGACGCTTTCGACCTTGCCGGTCTTGCTGGAATAGGTGGTGATATGACCTGCGATCTGCGGCCAGTTGACCTGTGTGGTAACGGCTTCGGCGCCCTCGCGCAGGTCCTTGGCGGAAGGAGCCGTTACAATCGTCCAGGAGGATTTCCCGGCAGCGCTTTTGCCCTGAGCGATCAAGAAGCTGTCGTCGTTCGAGGGCGTGAAGACTTCCTCGGACCCTGGTACGAACTGCAGTGAACTCAGCGAAATGTCGAAGTTGCGGCGCAGCCACTCCTGAAATGATGTGATCTGCCCGCGCCATACCCCGCCGCTGACCTTGGAGCGCCAATCGTCAAAGGTCACAGAAGGCTCGGTCTGGTTCGATTGGGCGGCGGCGGGCGGTCGCCAGGACGCCTGACTGGTCGTTGCTACATTCAACTGCGTCAACACGGCCGGCGGCATCTGCGAGATCGAGCCGATGAAAATCGCATCCCGTTCGCCGATGGCGCCCGGTGTCGCCGCCGGTTCAATGTCGAGCGGGCGGCCGGCAACCACTGCCATTTGCCCGAGTAGCGTGGCCGTCGCCGACAGCGTGTCGCTATCAATCCGGTCGATGAACAGCGGAATGGGCTGTGTCGCGCGATTGTAGGGATAGCCAGTCCCTGACAGTCCGGCGAGGTTCGGTCGCTGCCCGATGCGGGCAAAGTCCGGAATGTGAATCTCGCTGGTGTCGAAGAGCGCAAAGCGCGGCGTGGTACCGGCCGTCGTGCCCGGCACGCAGATGTCGTCCTCTTTCGTCATCAGGATGGCTTCGAGGGACAGTGTGTTTAAGCCCGGTTTGAAATGCCGCATCGTCACGCGAATGGGCAAGTGCCGGAAGATGCCCCCACCCGTTGATGAAATCGGCACCGTTGAAGCGATGTTGCCGTTGACGTAGATGTCGATATGGCTGCCGGGCAGGACATTCTGCGTGAAGGCGGCGTCCAGCAGTACCGTCGCATCGCCATAGGCGTTCGCGTAGAAATCAGACGGCACGGCGATGTTGAAACTGGTCCGGAAGCGTCGTCCCGAAAACTCCGTTGTCTTCACGCCCAACTGCGCAAATGTCAGGTTTGTGGCCGAGAGAACAAGCGGTGCATCCGGTGCGCTCCAACGCTGGGTTACCAACGTATCGCGAATGGCGGTCGCGGGCCGGTCCACCGTCGACACAATGGTTTCAATCGCGGCCGAAATTGCGGGCCAGGACGGGCCGCTGATCAAAAGAACGGGTGCCCCCGACTTCGGGTCGGTCACAAAGGAGGCCAGCGGCGCCGCTTGCGCGGCCGGCGGGGGGGCGAAGAACGGTTGGAGCTCTGCCGGCGTTCCGACAACCACAGTCATGCGCCCGGGACCAGACTGGGGCAGTGCATCCGCGCTAAAGGAGAATGTCTCGTTCGGCATGCCGCTCAGAACCGAGAGTCCCTGGGCAAGGCGCAGAAGAGGTTTTGTCGTGCCTGGCTGCTCGAGTGCCGGTACGACAAAATTGAACTGCGTCCTGCCGGTTTCATCGACGCCGATCGCGCGAATGGCGTCCGTGCTGGAAAACTTCGCTGCCTCTTGACCGCTGAAGCTCAGATAGGTCTTTGCCGGGTCGATATCCGTCCAAAGCTCGTAGGTCGATTCAATGGTACAATCGGTGCGGTGGCGTTGTGTGGCTTCGAATGTCAGAAGATTTGCGCCCGGTTGCAGCAGTCCCGCTGGGACATCAAACGAGACATTCGATGGTGCATCCGGTGAGGCGATCGCCTGTTGGCCGACGATCCGATTGTTCAGAAGAACGGTCAGTTGTGACGCCTCCGGCGCGACAACAACCGCATTCTGATAGGCGAAGTTGAACTTTGCAGGCGCGGCGGCCTGCTCCGGCGTGATGTAGACCGACCACGACTTGCGATCATACTCGCCATCCAGGCCGAGCTTGGCGAACGGAACAACATATCTCCGAAGCGCGGCGCTTAGGCTTGATTGGACGGCAGGCAGAGGGGGTGGCGTGGCAGTTTGTGGGCGAGGCGCTTCCACCTGCGCGGGCGGCGGTTGAGCCGCGGCTGGCGGTGAGGCGGGTGCGATGGCGAATGGTGGCGTCGGGTTAGCAGCGGGTGCAGGCGGCGTGGGGGGTGTTTGCGGGCCGGTCGCCGGCGCAGGCGTGGCCGGTAATGTCAGGCGCGGCACCATCGGGGCGCTCCCTTGCTCACGCTCGCCCGACATGTCGAAGGGCGCGGTCTGTGCATAGGCAACCGCGGGGGCGGAAAGGAGAAACGCCAGGATTGATGTGATCTTCCTCATCAGTTTCCTGCCTTCGCGACCTGATGCGGGCGCTCGCGCTCAGATCTCGTGCTCCGGAAGAGGTACACGAGGCCACGGCTTGTCTGATAGAGCGAAAGGCCGAGAAACCAGATTGTTCCTCGAATGAGGCCTGGGTTATGGCGTCGCGCCTGCTGGAACTGTGTCCACTGATCGGAATTCGCAAAGATCAGGTCGGCGATCAGGCGGTGGTCGAGCGCGCGCTTCGGAATGTATTGGCAGCCAACGGCCAGGATCTCGCCGGACGGCTGGATATTGCGGACGATTAGGGGGAGTGTTTCCATGCTTGCGCCGCTATGAGGCTGAAAGCGAATTTCCCCCTCGGTCCCGATCACCATGGGATCCAGCTGCTTGTTGAAAACATGCAGTCGCGCGCCGTGCACCGACACGTCTTCGATCGATGCCGTGTACCACTTGCCACCGACCCCGAATTCACAACGCCGGTTCACACGCACGCGTCGGGACGCAGCCCGCTCGCCACGTTCGGACACGACCCCGAGGGCACAGCCGGCCATAATGAGGTTGATGACGTTCCAGCCACCGACCACCAAGGTCACATCGGCCTTATATGGCTCGGCATAGATGCGATAGATGGTCACCGCCAGAGCAATCAGCTGGACAGCAAAGATCACGAAGAACGGCCGGCTGATTTCCGATAAGCGGCTGACGGCAATCGACTCGTCCTTCGCCGTCACCTTGAAGGTTGGCTTGCGCGGATTGAGCATGACCGAAACCACCGCCGGGAGCAGGTGGACCGTCTGGACATACTCGTAGAGCTCCGAGATCCACGGCCAGCGGAAGGACCCGTAGAGGTAGTTCTGCATCATCAGGTTCACGAGCATATAGGCAAGCGTATAGGCCAGGAACTCGCCGCCCGATGCCGTGAAGATCTCAAGATCGAAGAAGAGATAGAAAAGCGGCGCGAACAGGAAAATCGTACGCGGGAAGGGGAAGAGCCAGAAGAGCGTCGACGACATATAGCAAAGGCGTTGCGGCAGTGTCAGGCCACGCTTCAGCAGCGGGAAACGGAAACGCAAGATCTGCATCATTCCCTGCGCCCAGCGGCTGCGCTGGCCGATGAAGCTCGCAAATGTCGCGGGCTGCAGCCCGGCGATCAGCGGCTTGTCCACATAGATGCTGTTCCATCCGCTGCCATGAAGCGCAAGCGCGGTTTCGCAATCCTCGGTGATGCTGATGCCGCTGAAGCCTCCCTGGGATTCGAGCGCCCTCCGGCTAAGGACGGCGGCTGAACCGCAGAAGAAGGCGGCATTCCATTTGTCGAGACCGCGCTGGATGATGCCGTAAAACATCTCGTTCTCGCTCGGCATCCTCTCGAAGGTTCTAAGATTTCGTTCGAGCGGATCCGGATTGATGAAGAAATGCGGGGTCTGGACAAGAAACAGCTTCGGATCGTCGTCGAAATAGCCGACGGTTTCGAGCAGGAAGTCGCGTGCCGGCGCGTGGTCCGCATCGAACACGGCGATCAGCTCGCCGCTTGATTGCTTCATTCCGTTGTTGAGGTTGCCCGCTTTGGCATGCTCATTGCGGTCACGCGTGAGGTAGCGGACGTCGAGATCCTCGCAAAGCTTCTTGAGTTCGTCATGGCGCGCCACCGCGGCCTGGGCTTCGAGAAGCTTGTTGGAATTGCGCTTCTGCAGTGTACCACCGTCATCCAGCAGCCAGACGTGCAGTCTTTCGGCCGGATAATCCATGGCCTTTGCCGCAGCCAGCGTGTTGGCGAGAAGGTGGGAGTCCTCGTTGTAGGAGGGGACGAACACGTCGACATGCGGAAACCGCTCTTCCTTGCTCGCGCGCGATGGACGCGGAGGCAAGGGCGTGGCGACGATGAACAGGCTGAGCGCCAACATCGCCACGCTATACATTTCCGCGAGATAGAGCAGCAGGCCAGGGATGAAATTCTCCGGCTGGTTGATCGGCGGCAGCGTATTGGTCGTTCGCCAATAGACATAGCGAAGAACGATGGAGGTGCCAAAGGCAAGCGCAATCAGTCTCCAGGTGCCTTCAGCCTTCAGCCCCTTGATGATCGCCATCACGGCGACGACAACAAAGCTCGCGATCAGCTGTGTCTGCAGGTTCACAGGCAATGTGATCAGAACGATCACGCACAGAGAAACGAAGGCCCACGTAATGATGCTTCGGGCTTTATGCATCAACATCCCTTTGACAATGCGGGCCGGGCGCTTAGGAACACCGCAGCCGTCTCACGTCTACTTCTTCTGGCACGCGGCCGTCATGGCCGAATCCCCTATGCACTCCGGTGACGGCACCGTCAGGCCGCTCGCCACCGCGGTTCTCGGTTGCGTCTGTTCGGCCGAAGGCGCGGCTGACATGTCTGGCTGCGGCAGACTGCTCGAGCCATCAGGCAACGGAACGCGAGGGCCGGTCGGCGGCGGCAATTGCACGGGCGCCTCCTCGACTCTCGGCTGAACGCTGCGTACGCGAACGACACGAGATTGGATTTCCGGACGGGCTGGTTCATAGCCAAAAGCCATCGGCGTGTTTCTATAGCCGCCCTCGTCTGGATAGATCGGATTGCCGGGGCGCCCGAGCGTCGGATCAGTGCCCTGCGGATGCCCGAACGGATTCCAGATTTCTCCATCCAGCATCCCAACGATCGTGTAGCCATACATGATTCCGAGCAACTGTCTTTCGGTTGCCCGGGCATCACAGAGGCGCAACCGTACCTGGATCATTCCGAAGTTGCGCACTTGCGTCTGCGCGGATCTGCTTGAGCGGATCTGCTGCCAGCCATAAATACAGGTATCGCCCGAACCGCTCTGGCCCGAGGCATAGCCGAACGGTCCATAGCTGTTTTGCAGATAAGTCGCCGAGCGCGTCATCTGCACGCCGGGAACGGCCGCAAAGGCTTCGCGGATTATCCCGTCCTCGCTGACCATCCTAAAGGAGGCGTTTCCGATGCCAGGATTGGCTCCTGATGCCCCAAAAAACTGCACCCCGAGAAAATTCTGACCGGACACGGAAGACGACGTGTAGAGCGAAATCGTCTGCTCTGTGCCATTGCCACGCTTGCGCTCGACGACACTGACGATCGAGGGACCACCAGGCGGAGGCAAGGCCAGCGCCCTTTCGGCGGGCACCGTCTCGGAGACGTTTGGGCGCCTGACATTTCCTGACGACTGACATCCGACCACAAGCCCGGCAAGCAGTGCCAAGCATGACGCCTTCAGTACACTGGACGTTTCGGGTCGCCGCAATCGTCTTTCCTCACGCCCATGCGAGATTACGCATTGGACTTCCGAATCAACGACCCTTGAGGCCGCTACCTATGGTAAACGACGATTATGGTTAACCCATAGTTAATGTGCGACAGCGAGTGTTGATCTGGGAAGGGAATGGCACTCGGTGCAGCTGTCCGGCAACGTCGTCGACGGATTCCGATCCTCGCGGTGTTCTCCGTCTGGCGTTGAACACAGTGTGTCGATCATCCTGGATAGACTGCGAAATCATCTCGCGAAACTGATTTGCATTTTATTAAACATGTAACCAAATCGCATTCTTCCTTGAGGACCGATTTGCTCTCCTGGCGCGTTAGACCGGCATCCGAAACGGAGTATGCGAGTAGTGGCAAAGATCCTTATCGTGGAAGATGAACCCCTCATTCGCTTCGTGCTGGCAGACCAACTGCTTGAGGAAGGTTATAGCGTCATCGAATGCGGGAACGTGCTTGAGGCGATCGCGGCACTTGGAGTGAACGATGACGTTGATGCGATCGTGACCGACGTGGAGATGCCTGGGGCACTCAACGGCCTGGATCTCGCGAGGCTCATCAAGGCGACAAAGCCGTTCATCCACGTCTTGGTGACGTCTGGTCGTGAAATCGATCTTACTGACCTGGATTGGGACGCGAGCTTCTTTCCCAAGCCTTACGATCTAAAGGCTATCGCCAACGAAATCGGGCGACGGGTCGGTTCCCACGCGTCGCGTTCTTTGCCGAAGCGGCCAAACGCTGCCAGATAGCGCGAGGATGTCGTGACCATCCTGAAGGTCATGCGGACGCGGAGTCTGGCTGCCCCCATACAATTGATGCCAGCGCCACAACAGAAGCGTTAGCGATGCTGGCGCGAACTCTCAAATCCCTGACCCGTCGAGCTCCTGTGCGTCGTCGCCTTCCCAGGGTGAGGGCATCGACGCACGATTGAGATTGGCCGAGGGCATCGGCATCCAGCACTTCATTTCCGGCTCGGCATATTCAATGATTCGGCCTGGCGAGGAATCAGAGGCACGCCAGCCTTCCGCACCGAACTGATCGCCATTCGACCAATAGGCGAGGTCGACTTCTGCCGGCCCCTGTTCGGACTGGCGGATCGTGACGAGGATCCGACTGCCGTCTTTCGGCGCGCTTGCCATGTGACGCCAGCGGTCTTGCTCGTCCATCGTTCTCTCTCTCCCACCTTGCTGCAGGTTGCAAGTGTCGTCCCGCCATCGAAAACGGTCAACTCATTCTTTGTGGAATCCGTCCTCTATCGGATCTGCTGGTTTACGATCTCCACTGTGACGAAGATGAACGGTTGCGGAGGGGCGGGGGTGCACCAGCATGCTTTCACCTTTCTCACAAAAAAAGCTTGCCAGAATCTCCGGCTCCTCCCAGCAATACCCCGGCGACGGGTGCACTTACTGTCCGTCGAACGGACTTTCCGCCGCAGGAAATTGGCGATTTGATCGATTCGATTGTCAAAAAACCATAATTTGCTTGACCTAGATCGCACATTGACTCTCGGCATTAAGAATTGGATCAACGCTGAATGCGCATAACCTATGTTTTCCTTGGTGCAGTTCTTGCAATCGTACAGCCTGCATATGCTGACGTCGCGTCCCCGCCTGTTTTGCACCCGCAAAAGCAACAGGCACAAGCCGCTCAGCTAAGTGCGCAATTCCTCACGCGGTTCAGCTATAAACCCATTCCTCTTGACGACGCCTTGTCGGCCAAGGTCCTGGATCGGTACATCAAGTCCCTCGATCCGGACCACATGCTCTTTCTGCAAGCGGATATCGACAAGTTCATGTCTGAACGGAACGAGATCGACGATTCCATCAAACGGGAGGACTTGAAGATCCCGTTTGCGATCTTCAACGTGTATGAGAAGCGCGTTGTCGACCGCATGAACTACGCGCGCACCTTGATTAAGCAGGACTTCGATTTCGGTGCGAAGGAAGATTTTTCCGTCCTGCGCGATAAGGAACCTTGGCCGCAGTCGGAAGCCGACAGCAACGAGCTTTGGCGCAAGCGCGTCAAAAGCGACTGGTTGCGGTTGAAACTAGGCGGTAAAGCCGACGCGGCTATTCGCGAGACGCTCGACAAACGGTACGCAAACACGCTCGAGCGCGCTTACAAGTACAAGAGCGACGACGTTTTCCAGTCGTTCATGGACGCCTATACGACCTCGGTCGACCCGCACACGGACTATTTCGGCGCGACCGCTTCCGCCGACTTCGATATCGCGATGAAGCTTTCGCTGGTTGGCATCGGTGCGGTGCTACAGGAACGCGACGACTACACGACAATCCGTGAACTCGTGCCTGGGGGGCCGGCGCAGCTATCCGGTAAGCTCTCGGTTGGAGACCGCATCACCGGTGTCGGTCAAGGCAAGGACGGGGCGATAAAGGACGTGATGGGTACACGCCTTGATGAAGTCGTGCAATTGATACGAGGCAAGAAAGGCTCCGTCGTGCGCTTGGACGTCCTGCCGGCGGATGCCGGAGCAGATGCCACCCATCGCACTATCAGCCTGGTGCGCGACAAAATCAGCCTCGAGAAGCAGGCTGCCAGCAAGACCGTGCTGCCCGTGAAAGTGGGCGACGCCACGCGTAAAGTCGGGGTGATCACCCTACCGGCATTCTATGAGGATTTTGAAGCCAAGCGCAAAGGCGACAAGGACTATAAGAGCGCAACCCGCGACGTCGCAAAGCTTCTCGGCGAACTGGAGCAAGAAAAGGTCGACAGCGTTCTTATTGACCTGCGCAACAATGGCGGCGGCTCACTAGACGAAGCGGTCGATTTGACCGGTCTGTTCATCGGCAAGGGTCCGGTCGTTCAACAACGCGGCAGCGACGGCAAGGTCGCGGTGAGACGCGCTGATTTTAAGGCGCCAATCTGGACAGGCCCCGTGGGCGTCCTGATCAATCGCGGATCAGCATCGGCGTCGGAGATCTTTGCCGCGGCGATCCAGGATTACGGTCGAGGCGTGATCGTCGGCGAACCAAGCTTCGGTAAAGGTACCGTTCAAACCGTCGTCGATCTTGATGACATGGTTCGCAACAGCAAACCGGAATTCGGCGAGCTGAAAGTGACGATTGCCCAGTTTTTCCGGATCAACGGCGGTACGACGCAGCTGCGGGGCGTGACGCCTGATATCAGCTTGCCGGGGTTCTCGGATCCGACAAGCTTCGGCGAGACCAGTTATGATAACGCCCTGCCCTGGGCGCAAATCAAGCCTGCGAACTATACGCCCGCAAACGTTGTAGCGGCATCGCTGCCGACGTTGCAAAGCCGCCATGATGCACGGGTCGAGAGCGACCCGGACTTCCAACGACTGTTGAAAGACATTGCTGACCTGAAGGCGCAGCGCGAGAAAGGGGTTATCTCCCTGAATGAAGCCGAACGTCGCAAGGAAGCGGCTGCTCGCGAGGAGCGGCTCAAGTCTCAAGCGCAAGCAAGCGATAGCGAAGATTCTGGTTCAGATGATGGACTGCAGTCAAACGAGCGCAGCCTGAGCGCTGATATTGCCATGGAAAATGCCCGCAAGAACGCAAAAGACGTCTTGCTGAACGAGACCGCCGCCATTCTTGCCGATGAGGCGGACTTACAAGGGAAGGCAAAGACTGCGGCAAAACCATCGGGAAGCACCGACGGAAAATAGCTCTATCCGATGGCGTGGCAGGCGGGAAACCGAACCGAGTTCGGCAAGCGAGTTCTCGTGACTGCCTGCGGCCCCATCGGATACACTTGCGGCTGCCCGCGCTCGTAGCTCGCCGAACGGTAGGCGAAGCCGATTTTATCTTGAGCTGCATTGCTCTAAGCTGTCGGCTGAGCACTCCGTTGGGTTAGTGTATCATGGTCGGCCAGCTAACCATCAAGGTATTGGGCGAACTTAACGTCACGCAGCAGGGACAGCTTTTGCCTCTGCCGCAGTCAAAGAAAACCCGTGCCCTTCTTGCCTATTTGGCTGTCGTCGGAAGAGCCCAACGTCGCGAGCATCTTTGCAAGATGTTCTGGGAAGTTCCGGACGACCCTCGGGCTTCCTTAAGGTGGAGCCTTCACAAGCTGAGGCCAATCGTGAATACGGAAGGTCATGTGCGTCTGCATGCGGACCACAATTCCGTTCTCCTCAGCCCCCAGACGGTCGAGGTGGACTTCAAAGGCATGGCTTCTCTGAGGCCCGCGGACCTCGACCTCTTGGACATGGAGAGATTGGAGTCGCTTGCCGCGACATTTCGTGGTGAATTTCTCGATGGCCTATGCCTCCCGCACTGCCCAAACTTTGAAGCGTGGCGGCTATGTCACCGGGATATTGCGCTTCGGGTGCACATGGAGATTCTGCGCGCCCTTGTTCGACGCCTGCAAGACCGACCTGAGCGAGTAAACGTCTATTCCCTGGTGCTCGATCGCCTTACCAACGAGATTGCCGCCGTCGATCGCCCCGAACAGTGGCCGGAGCCTTCAGTCTCCGGCGCGAGCAACGGGTCTCGCGATGTCCCACTCCGGTCACTTCCACCTTCACAGCCTGGATCAGCTTTCATCTCGCGGAACTTTGAAACGGATGTCCCGTGGCCAGCAGTGACGCCCAGCAAAAGGTCGCAGGAAATTCGCTTCTGCAAAACCGCGGATCGGGTAACAATCGCTTACGCGGTGTGTGGGCGGGGATCACCGATCGTAAGAGCCGCACATTGGATGTCGCATCTCCAGTATGATTGGGAAAGTCCGGTGTGGACGCATTGGATCGACGCCCTGTCGGAGAAGACGAAGCTGATACGCTACGACGAGCGCGGCACCGGACTCTCGGACTGGATTGCCGAGGATATCTCGTTTGCGGCGATGATTGCGGACCTGGAGAGCGTGGTCGACGCGGCGGGCCTCGATCGGTTCACGCTGCTGGGCGTATCGCAAAGCTGTGCCGTCTCCGTTGCCTACGCTGTCCGACACCCCGAACGGGTTTCGGGGCTCATCCTGTACGGAGGATTTGTAAAAGGCTGGCCAAAGCGAAGCGACAGCCATGAGGTGGCCACGCATGAGGCAATGACCGCTTTGATCAGGGAAGGATGGGGTCAGAACAATCCGGTTTTTCGACATCTGTTCACTGCAATGTTCATTCCAGGGGCGGACGAGGTGCAGATGGATTGGTTTGACGAATTGCAGCGCATTTCTGTCTTGCCCAGCAACGCAGGTCGCCTGCACGAGGCGTTCGGAGAGATCGACGTTTCGGATGTCCTGTCGCAGGTGACGATTCCGACGCTGGTCTTGCACGCAAGAAAAGACATGGTCGTTCCCTTTCAGTGCGGAAGGGAGTTTGCGACCGGCATCCCCGGGGCTCGATTTGTCGATCTCGATAGCGCCAACCACATTCTCCTCGCCAACGAACCCGCCTTTGAGCGGTTTGTTCGTGAAGTAACGCGCTTCGTCGCCGAAACAGCGTAGCCTTGTGACTGGCGCCTTGGCGCGCCCGACGGTCTTGGAGACGCTATCAACCGAGTTTGGCTCCCGCCTCTCGTTCAAGCGCGATCGCACCCGAGGGGCGCATTTTCAACGATCCGCCCGGCATTTTCAACGATTCCTCCCACACTCCTTCTCACGCCGGCAGAATAAAGTGCTTCCTACAGTTCTCGACGCTGACGAGGAGGCACGACGATGAAGGTTCACACTGTAACCGGCGGCGCAGGATTGCGACTGCATGTTCGCGAGTGGGGAAAAGAGGACGCTCCTTCGATCCTCTTCATCCACGGGTGGTCGCAGAACCATCTCTGCTGGAAGAACCAGTATGAGAGCATGCTTGCAGAGGATTTTCGCCTCGTAGCCCTGGACCTGCGCGGTCACGGCATGTCGGAGGCCCCGCTCGAAGCGGAGTATTATACTGAGCCGCAGCTTTGGGCCGACGATATCGCCGCTGTCGTAGATCAACTCAACCTCGGCAGTCCCGTTCTTGTGGGTTGGTCCTACGCCGGCTTCATTATTTGCGACTACCTCCGCACCCATGGAACGGCGAAGGTTTCGGGCATCAACTTTGTAGGCGCGGCGACCACGCTAAATAAGGCCGCATTTGGCACCTTGATTGGCCCGGGCTTCCTTGACCACGTCATTGGTGCCACGAGCGAGGACCTGCCTGGCAACATCGAAGCGATCCGCAATTTCGTCCGCGGATGTACTTACTCGCAATTGCCTTCCGAAGTATTCGAAACGGCGATCTGCTGGAACATGGCCGTGCCAGCGAAAATCCGGGCTGCGCTGCTGGCCCGCGAGATCGATTCTGACGATGTACTGACCGCTCTTGCGGTGCCCGTCCTTGTCACGCACGGCCAAGAGGACACGGTGATCCTGCCGGCGATGGGGCGGCACCTTCTAGCGTTATGTCCTGAAGCCACGGCATCGTGGTATGCGGCAACGGGGCACGCACCTTTTTTGGAGAACCCTACCAGGTTCAACGATGAGCTATGTCGTTTTGCAGATGACGCAAAGGTGTCCCGGAAAGGTATCTCTTCGAGGCTGGAAGGGAGCACATTGGCTGGAACAAGTCCCGCTTACAATCGCACTTGACCGCGCGGACGAGTTTCAGTTCCTCCAACGGCGAAGGATACGGCACCAGTACACACACAGCTGGCTTCGAATGTCGGATAACTGGCGCGCCCTCTCGGCCATCCGACCTCACACGCCGCCTTCACCGTGCCGCCACTGACCGGTCTCGAAGCTTCCCGTTATGGATTCGACCGCCGTTTTTCGAAGAAGGCGGTTATGCCCGCCTGCGCCTCTGTGGTCTCCCAGCTATCTGCAAGCTGGGAAATCACGCTCTCGATGATCTTTTCCGTGATGGGCGGCGCAAGAGACCGCGCAAGGGCCTTGGCGCGTGTCGCTGCCTCCGGTGAGGCCGCGATGAATTCCGCGATCTCGAGGTCGACAGCACGGTCGAGGTTCGCAGCGGGAACAACAGAGGCGACGAGACCGATGGATTTGGCATGGGCAGCATCGAAGGTTCGACCGGAGACGAAGAGGGATCGTGCCGCAGGGCTGCCGATCCGCGCTACGACGTAAGGGCTGATCGTTGCCGGTATCAACCCAAGCCGAACTTCCGTCAGGCCGAAGCGCGCCGCCTCCGAGGCAATCACTGTATCGCAGACGCTGATCAGCCCGATACCGCCGCCAAAGGCGCTCCCGTGGACGCAGCCAATGAGCGGCTTCGGAAGCTCGTTCAGGGCCTTGAACATCATCGCCAGCCGCCGCGCTTCGGCGATTCTCTCCGCCCGGCTCGCCTTGAACTGGGCTCTCATCCACTCCAGGTCACCGCCGGCACAGAAGCTCTTGCCCGCTCCAGCAAGCACGACGACTCGCACCCGTCCATCCGACCCGAGCGCGCTTGCGGCCTCCGTCAACTCGTCGATCATTTCGGCGGACATGGCATTGTGCTTGTCCTCACGGGTGAGCGTAAGCCGCGCAACGCCGCGTTCGTCGATCGAAATCATCAGCGTTTTCGGCATTATGCCTCGCTCCTTAGGCTCTGGGCAAAATCGGCGGCCTCTTCCAGCTTCTCGGGCGCGAGCCCGGTCCGATAGCCCTTGCGGGTAAGGAACTCAGCGACAGCCAAAGTATCGACATTGCCCTTTGCGCCCGGAGCATAGGGGCAACCGCCCAATCCGCCGACCGACGCGTCGAAAACCCGCAGCCCGTGCTTCAAGGAAACCCCGATATTGTCCAAGGCCCAGCCGTCGGTGTCGTGGAAATGACCCGCAAGCATTGTCGCCGGCGCACAGGAGAGGACCGTTACCAGCATCTGATCGACCTCTTCCGGTCGTCCCTTGCCGATCGTGTCGCCGAGACTGATCTCGTAGCAGCCCAATGCATGCAGGCTCTCGACGACGCGCGCCGTCGCATCCGGCGAAATGGCCCCCTCATAGGGACATTCGACCACGCAGCTGACATAGCCACGCATTGGAACGCCACGTGCACGGCTTGCTTCGGCAACCGGCTTGAAGCGTTCGATACTCTCGGCGATGGAACAGTTGATATTCTGTTGCGAGAAGCTCTCCGAGGCGGACGCAAAGATCGCGACTTCGTCCGCGCCCGCGGCCATTGCAGCCTCAAACCCCCTCATATTCGGGGTCAAAACGCCATAGCGGACCCCCGGCCTGCGCTTGATGCCGGCCATCACTTCGGCGGCGTCAGCAAGTTGCGGCACCCACTTCGGGCTGACAAAGCTCGTCGCCTCGATCCGCTCGAAACCACATTCCGAGATCATGTCGATGAGGGCGATCTTCGTCGCCGTCGGGATCAGGTTCTTCTCGTTCTGGAGGCCATCGCGCGGTGCCACCTCGACGATCGAGACGTCCCGGGGCAGCAATGACGATTCTCCGGGCTGCATCACGTCTCCTCTACCCGCAGCGTCAGAAGTACGGCGCCTTCGTCGACTTGCTGCCCTTCGCTCACCTCGACGGCTTCCACCGTCCCATCGCGGGCTGCGACAAGCGTCAGCTCCATCTTCATGGCTTCCATGACGACAAGCGCATCACCCTTGGCGACCTCCGCCCCCGAACTCGTCCGCACGATCTTCACAAAGCCCGGCATCGGCGCGATCAGTCTGTTGCCATCAGCAACATCCGTGGCACTGAAATCGAGCGGGTTACCGAGATGGAATACATGCGTTCGGTGGTCGACGCTGACGACCAGGTGATGCGCCGCCATACTGGCCTTGACCTGCACCTGCCGGGCATCGACCTCCACCCGGCAACCATCGTCCTGCCGGCTGACGATCTTCACGGGAATGACCCGCCGTCCATCATGCACGGCGAAGAAATCGAAACCCTTGGCCGCAATCCGTAGCGTTGAATGCCCTCCTTCATAGGTCAGAACGACGATGCGCTGCATCTCGCTCCAAAGCTGCCAATGTCCCAGCGTCAGCCAGGGATCGCCATCCGATGATCGCGCAAGCGTACCCAGTGACAACACGCCAGCAAGCGCGATCACCGTGTCCGCAGGCGGCTCGAGCGCGGTCAGAGATTGAAGATTGCGATCGATCAGCCCGGTATCCGGATGGCCAGCGACAAATTCGTCCTGCTCGCTCAATCTGGCGAGGAAGTCGAGATTGGTGGTGACACCGACGACATGCGAGCTCTGCAAGGCCCTGGTCAGTCGCAACAGGGCGACACTCCGGCTGGGCCCGTGTACGACCATCTTGGCGATCAGGGGATCGTAGTGAGCCGAGACGGTATCGCCCGGACGGATCCCGGCATCGATCCGCGCCGTAACCTCCGGAAAATCCAGATGCCTGATCGTCCCCGTCGCGGGCAGGAAGCCTTTGGCCGCATCCTCCGCGTAGATCCGGGCCTCGAAGGCCCAGCCATAGATCTCAAGCTCCGACTGCTTCTTCGGCAGCGGCTCGCCGAACGCCACACGCAATTGCCACTCGACGAGATCGACCCCGGCAATCGCTTCGGTAACGGCATGCTCGACCTGAAGACGGGTATTCATCTCCATGAAATAGAAACGATCCGGCCAGAGGCCGTTCGAGACATCCGCGATGAACTCGACGGTGCCGGCACCACGATAGGAAATGGCACGCGCCGCGCGTACCGCGGCTTCACCCATGGCACGACGCATCTCCGGCGTCATTCCCGGCKCCGGCGCTTCTTCGATCACCTTCTGATGGCGGCGCTGGAGCGAACAATCACGTTCGAAAAGATGCACAACATTGCCGTGCCGATCGCCGAAGATCTGAACCTCGATATGGCGCGGGCGAATGAGGTAGCGCTCGATCAGAACGGCATCGTCGCCGAATGCGGCCTTCGCCTCTCGCCGCGCAGCAGCAAGTGCTTCGGGAAAATCCTCCTCGCTGTCGACGCGGCGCATGCCCTTGCCGCCGCCACCCGCGCGTGCCTTGATCAGCACGGGGTACCCGATCAGGGTCGCCTGATCGGCGAGAAACCCGTCGTCTTGTTCCTCGCCATGGTAGCCGGGAACGACCGGCACGCCCGACTGATCCATCAACGCCTTTGCGGCATCCTTCAATCCCATGGCACGAATGGACGACGGCTGCGGCCCAATGAAGACAATGCCTGCCGCCTCTACGGCTGCGGCGAAGTCTGCATTCTCCGAGAGAAACCCGTAACCAGGATGAATGGCTTCGGCGCCAGTTCGCTGCGCCGCAGAAAGGATCCGCTCGATCGAGAGGTAACTCTCCTGCGCGCTCGCGGGCCCCAGCCGAACCGCTTCGTCGGCCATCTCGACGTGCAGCGCCCCAACATCGGCATCCGAATAGACCGCCACCGTGGCGATCCCCATGCGCCTGGCGGTTCGGATCAACCGGCAAGCAATCTCGCCACGGTTTGCGATGAGAATTTTCTGGAACATCGCTACCTCACATCCGGAACAGGCCGAAGCGCGTCTCTTCAATCGGTGCATTCAGCGCCGCAGACAGCGAGAGACCGAGCACGTCGCGGCTCTTGGCCGGGTCGATCACCCCATCGTCCCATAGCCGCGCCGACGCGTAGAGCGGATGGCTTTGCCGTTCGAAAAGATCGAGCACCGGCTGCTTGAAACTGGTCTCCTCCTCCGGTGTCCATGGCGTGCCGGCACGGGAGAGCGCCTCGCCCCGCACAGTCGCAAGCACGCCGGCCGCCTGCTCTCCGCCCATGACCGAGATGCGGCTGTTCGGCCATGTCCAGAGAAAGCGCGGCGAGAAGGCGCGACCGGCCATCCCATAGTTGCCCGCACCGAAGGAACCGCCAACCAGCATCGTCACCTTTGGCACCCCGGTCGTTGCGACCGCGGTAACGAGCTTCGCACCATTCTTCGCGATGCCTTCGGTTTCGTATTTGCGGCCAACCATGAAGCCGGTGATGTTCTGCAGGAAGACGAGCGGTATCCTGCGCTGCGAGCAGAGCTCCACGAAATGGGCGCCCTTCAGGGCCGACTCGGAGAACAGCACGCCGTTGTTGGCGACAATGCCCACCGGGATACCATGGACATGTGCAAAGCCGCAGACCAGCGTCGTCCCGTAGCGCGCCTTGAATTCATCCAAACGCGAGCCGTCGACGATACGGGCGATAACTTCGCGCACGTCGTAGGGCACGCGCAGGTCGGCCGGGACGATCCCTGCGATTTCCGAGGGATCGAACAGTGGTGCCTCAACCGCCTGGCGCTCGACGCCACCCGCCTTGGATCGATTGAGATTGGCGACGGCGCGCCTCGCCAATGCCAGGGCATGCGCGTCATCTCGCGCAAGATGGTCTGCGACACCGGAGAGCCTTGTGTGCACATCGCCACCGCCAAGGTCCTCGGCCGAAACGACTTCGCCGGTTGCGGCCTTCACCAGCGGCGGACCGGCGAGAAAGATCGTCCCCTGCCCCTCGACGATGATTGCCTCGTCGGACATGGCAGGCACGTAGGCACCACCTGCCGTACACGAGCCCATGACGACGGCGATCTGTGGAATTCCTGCCGCCGACATATTGGCCTGATTGTAGAATATCCGGCCGAAATGATCGCGATCCGGAAAGACCTCGTCCTGATTCGGCAAGTTCGCGCCGCCCGAATCCACCAAGTAAATGCAGGGCAGATTGTTCTGGGCCGCGACTTCCTGCGCGCGCAGGTGCTTCTTTACCGTCATCGGAAAGTAGGTGCCGCCTTTGACGGTCGCGTCGTTGCAGACGATCATGCAATCGCGCCCTGAAACGCGGCCGATGCCGGTTATCAGCCCAGCACCCGGCGCCTCATTGCCGTACATGCCGTGGGCTGCGGTCAATCCGATTTCGAGAAGAGGCGTAGCCGGATCGAGCAGGGCGGCGATCCGATCCCGTGGTAGCATCTTGCCGCGGGCAACATGACGCTCGCGCGCTGCAAGTCCGCCCCCATTCGCCGCACTCAAGGCTGCGTCCTCGATGGCACGGATAGCTTCGGCCATCGCCGCGCGATTTGTCCTGAAGTTCTCCGAATTCGTCGAAATCTGCGACTTCAAAACCGTCATTGGTCACCAGGATGGTTGTCGGATGAAACGTTCGGATCAGGCCGTTTCGGAAAAGAGCTCGCGGCCAATCAGCATGCGTCTGATCTCAGAGGTTCCGGCACCGATCTCGTAGAGCTTGGCGTCGCGCAGCAACCGGCCGGCGGGATAATCGTTCGTGTAGCCATTCCCCCCGAGCGCCTGGATTGTCTCAAGCGCCAACAGCGTCGCCTTCTCGGCGGCATAAAGAATGCAGCCGGCAGCATCCTTGCGCGTCGTCTCGCCGCGATCGCAGGCCGCCGCAACTGCGTAGACATAGGCGCGCGCCGTGTTCATGGTTACGTACATATCGGCGAGTTTTCCCTGCATCAGCTGGAATTCGCCGATCGCCTGGCCGAACTGCTTTCTTTCGTGAAGATAGGGCACGACGACATCCATGCAGGCGGCCATGATGCCGATCGGTCCAGCGGAGAGGACGACACGTTCATAGTCGAGCCCCGACATCAGAACGCGCGCACCACCGCCGAGTGTGCCCAGCACATTTGCCGCGGGAACCTCGCAGTCCTCGAAGATCAATTCGCAGGTGTTGGAGCCGCGCATGCCAAGCTTGTCGAGCTTCGGGCCAGTTGAAAAGCCCTTGAAGCCTTTCTCGACGAGGAAAGCCGTGATGCCACGCGGACCCGCATCAGGGTCTGTCTTCGCGTAAACCACCAGCACATCGGCATCCGGGCCGTTGGTGATCCACATCTTGTTGCCGTTGAGGAGGTAGCTGTCGCCTCGCTTCTTCGCCCGAAGCTTCATCGAAACGACGTCGGATCCGGCGCCCGGCTCGGACATGGCGAGTGCGCCAATATGTTCGCCGGAGATGAGCTTCGGCAAATAACGCGACTTCTGCTCGTCCGTTCCATTGCGGCTGATCTGATTGACGCAAAGGTTGGAATGGGCGCCGTAGCTGAGGCCGACGGAGGCGGAAGCGCGGCTGATTTCCTCCATCGCGACGCAATGGGCCAAGTATCCCAAGCCGGCGCCGCCATAGGCCTCCTCGGCCGTGATCCCGAGCAGTCCCATCTCACCCATCTCGCGCCAGAGTGGCGTTGGAAAACTGTTGCTGCTGTCCGTCTCGGCAGCGAGCGGTGCAATGCGCTCCGTCGCGAAACGTCGAACGCTGTCGCGGAGCGCCTCGATCTCGTCCGCCAGACCAAATCTCAAACCACCAGAATACATGCCTTCCCTCCCAAGTCCGGCGCGCGACTACAACAGCGTCCGGTATGCGTGTGTCGTCATTCTCCCGTCATTGTTCTTCACGCGCGTATCTTGTCGGCAGCTCCTCCACTGCCGGTCGGCCTGATAAATCTCGTTGAAGAACGCGAAAATGGCAAGCATTTCCGGTCGGCCAGACGTTTCTGACCGCCAGTTTGCCCCAGCGACTATTCGATCGATCTTCGGCCGGCATCCGCCCTTCCTCCCGAGATAGGCGACGCACGGGATCTTTAGAGATCCGCGTGAGAATAAAGGGATGCTAGCACCGGGCGCGCGGAATTTCTGAACCAAGACGGTTCATCCTGCGCAAACTATGGAAAGAATTCGCCGCTGGGACGACGCGTTCAACCGCTGAGGGCCGTCCGACAAAATCGACGGCCCAAGTGGCGATATGAGCCACCTATGACGCTAGCGCTTTATGGCGCGGCCACTGCGGCTTTCGGCGATTGCCCGCACTTGATGACGGCGAACCAGCTCGGCCTGTACCTCGGCCTGAAACGTCATGACATGTTCGCGGACCTTAGCTTCGGAGCAGCCAAGCGACGTCAGCTCATCAGCCAGTCGGCGGCATTCTGTCTTCCAGAAGCGTACTGCATCCTCGCCGTGGCGACGGTCCAGTTCGGTCGCGCACCGTTCAATGTCTCCGGCGCGTGAAGCGACCGGGAAAAGTACGATCTCGCTTGTCGTCATTGCTTGCAGATTCTTGTTTGACTGTACTGACATCGACTCATTCCGTTGCGTCCGACTCATTCCTAGCTGACCATGGTTAACGATTTCCTCTTCGCCCCCACAAACGCGGCGTTCAATTCATCGCGGCGGTCAAAGCGGGCATCGACACGGTCTCCGCCACAAGCAGGACTTCCGAACCATCGGAAATGCCGCTAGGCTTCTGCAGGCTGCTTTATTGATGCAGCGAGGGGGCTGAAATCAGTGAGACGTGTAGTTGCGAAGCCTGTTGCGGCGGCAATCGTGGTGTTCGCGCGCGCCATTACCGCGGTTCGCGCTATCTGGCCGAATGACGGCATTCCCCAGGGCCAGTGTGTTTACTTCGCCAATCACTCCAGCCATGGCGATTTCATCCTGGTCTGGGCCGTCCTTCCGCCGAGCTTGAGACGGAAGACACGCCCCGTCGCTGGCGCGGAATATTGGCTGAAGTCATCGATCAACCGCTTCATCGGCTGCAACGTCTTCGACGCAGTTCTTATCGAGCGGGACCGCGACAAGCGCACACGCGATCCGATTGAAGTCATGGCCGAAGTGGTCGATTCCGGAGCGTCGCTGATCCTCTTTCCCGAAGGAACGCGCAACCAGACAGATGCGCCGCTGCTGCCGTTCAAGAGCGGACTGTTCCATCTCGCCTCGACCCGGCCGGACATTCAGCTTGTGCCGGTCTGGATCAACAATCTCAATCGGGTCATGCCAAAAGGCGAGATCGTCCCGATCCCCTTCATCTGCACCGTGACCTTCGGCAACGCCATTCGGATCGAAGCCGGCGAGACCAAGGAAACCTTCCTCGACAGGGCGCGGACGGCGCTGCTTGATCTGTCACCAAAACACCTGGGCGGTAAAGAATGAACGCAGCGAACGCCGACTTGTGGACACTCGTCCTTGGCATCTTCACGCTCCTGATCGTTTCGTCGACCATCGGCTACCTGCTGCAGCGGCGACTGCCGGCCGGCCAGTCGAATGCCGCGATCGAGAACCTGAACGCACGCATCAAGGCGTGGTGGATCATGGCCATCCTGATCGGCCTTGCCTTTCTTGCCGGTCGGATCGGCGTGCTGCTGCTGTTTGGCTTCTGCTCTTTCGCGGCACTACGCGAGTTCATTACGCTGACCGACACCAAACGCGCCGATCACTGGGCGCTCGCAGCCGCCTTCTTCGTCGTCCTGCCGCTGCAGTATTGGCTGTTGTGGGAGAGGCAATACGGCATCTTCTCGATCTTCATTCCGGTCTACGCGTTCCTCTTGATGCCGATCATCTCCGTACTGCGCGGCGATACCGAGCGTTTTCTGATACGCATTGCCGAAGTCCAATGGGCGCTGATGATTTGCGTATTCTGCGCCTCCCACGTTCCGGCGCTGCTGACGCTGACGATCCCCGGCTACGAAGGCCGCAACGTTCTGCTGATCGCTTTCCTGGTGATCATCGTGCAGCTCAGCGACGTGCTCCAATATGTCTGGGGCAAGCTGTTCGGTCGAACAAAAATCGCACCAAGCCTGTCGCCTTCAAAGACCGTGGAGGGCTTTGTCGGGGGCGTCTTGAGCGCGACGTTGATCGGTGCCGCCCTATGGTGGATCACACCTTTCACGCCGCTCCAGGCCGGGGTCATGGCTTTCGTTATCACCATGATGGGCTTTTTCGGCGGCCTCGTCATGTCGGCGATCAAGCGAGATCGCGGCGTCAAGGACTGGGGTCACCTGATCGAAGGGCACGGCGGACTGATTGACCGGCTCGATTCCGTCGTCTTTTCCGCGCCGATCTTCTTTCACATTGTCCGCTACTGGTGGTCGATCACATGATGACGCCGGTCCGTCGGCTGGCCCAGAGCAGTGCGATACATGTGCTTTTCGCATTTGTCGCCATGGGCGGCTGGGCGGTCTTCGCCAACAGCAGCCATCCGCCGCAGCGAGCCCTATTTGCCGGCCTTGTGCAGGGCGCACTCTCGGCCGGCCTCACCTTCTTTCTCAAGACGGTTATCGAGCGGCTCGCAAAACAGTTCAAAGGGCGCGCCGGTCTCTGGGCACCGCCGCTGATCGCATGTCTGGCATCGACTGCCGTGCTGATCTCGATCCATGCGTTGAGCGGCACCCCGGAAATCCTGAAAACCATAGCGGTGCCGCTAACCGTCTCGACGACCTACGCGGCAGTCTACAATTACTTTGTCTACCAAGAGAGGATCGTGGCATGACGGAAACGGGCGATCGCCGGCCGCTGGCAAGCAGAGACACGCAATGGGCAAAGCGCATTGCGAAATGGCTGGCGACACGGTCGGTCACGCCGAACCAAATCTCTCAGGCAAGCATGGTCGCCGCGGCATTGGCCGGCGGCGCGTTCTTCCTTGCGGGACGGGATGACGGGTGGACAAGACCGCTCCTCCTCGTTCTCGCGGCCGCGTTCTGCCAATTGCGGCTGTTGTGCAATCTCTTCGACGGTATGGTTGCCGTTGAGGGCGGCAAGGGCGCGGCGGACGGCCCCTTCTGGAACGAATTCCCCGACCGCGTCGCCGACATCCTGATCCTGGCCGGTGTTGGGTATGGCATCGGATCGCCCGGCCTTGGCTGGGCGGCGGCATCTTTTGCCGTATTGACGGCCTATGTTCGCGAGCTCGGTCGAGCAACCGGGACGCCGAGCGACTTCTCCGGCCCGATGGCAAAACAACACCGAATGGCGACAATCACGGCTGCGACAATCCTCTCGATCCTCGAGCCGTTTTGGAGCGGGCACAATCAGGTTCTACTCGCTGCCCTCTGGCTGATTACGATCGGTGCTGCCTTCACGGCGCTGCGACGGGGCAGAAACGTCGTTCGGAATCTGAAAGGTGGCCACGCGGGCAATTGACGCCCTTCACTCAATCCTCGTCAGGCGTACCGAAAAGCTCGAAAGTGCGCTTTGCAGTCGAGCGCACCAGCAATACAACAACCGCGCCGCTTCTTCTTTTCCCCGAAGCGGCCTTGGACTAGCCTCGCTTCGGCGAGGCATTTTTCTTCCATCGGCATTTATAAGATTTTTATATCCGCGGCCCGCCGCCGATCTCGAACGCTTATGCGGTTCGACCGCATATTAATGTCCGAGAGATCCAAGGATCATCTCCAGCCAGAAAGCATAAAAGGTGCCATCCTGAGGATGGCGCCCTTTGTCTTGTCTGACTCCAGAAGAACAACAGGAGTCACGATCGATGATGGACATAGTTCTACTCGCCACAGGAATCGTATTTTTCGCCCTCTGCTTTGCTTACACCAAAGCCTGCGACCGACTTTAACCGGAGAAGCGCCATGACACTCGACCATGACACTCGACTATATTCTCAGTAGTGCCGTCACCGTGTTCCTCACGGTTTACCTCACCTACGCTCTCATTCGCCCCGAACGCTTCTAGAATCGCGCCTCCTCCCAAGGCGCGACCGGCGAAACAAATCGGGTATTGAAAGTTACCTCCCATGACCCTCAACGGATGGCTTCAGATCCTACTTTACTGCGGGATCATCATTGTGCTCGTCAAACCGCTTGGCGGTTACATGACACGCGTCTTCAATGGCGAACGCACGTTTCTCTCACCCGTCCTCGCTCCGATTGAACGGGGACTTTACGCGCTTGCCGGCACCAGCGAACGTGAAGAGCAGCACTGGACTTCATATGCGTTCGCCATGCTGATGTTCAACCTGGTCGGCTTCATCGTCCTCTACGCGCTGCTGCGTATGCAGGACATCTTGCCCCTGAACCCGGCCGGAATGGCTGCGGTTGGCCCCGAACTCTCTTTCAACACCGCCACAAGCTTCGTCGCCAACACCAACTGGCAGAACTACGGCGGCGAAAGCACGATGTCCTATCTCACGCAGATGGCTGGCCTCACCGTACAGAACTTCGTATCTGGCGCGACCGGCATGGCAATCGCCATCGCCCTGATCCGCGCCTTTTCGCGCGCATCCGGTAAGGCGGTCGGCAATTTCTGGGTCGATATGACCCGTGCGACGCTGTACATTCTCCTGCCGATCTGCATCGTGCTGACGCTGGTCTATGTCTACCTCGGCGTGCCGCAGACGCTCGGCCCTTATGTCGACGCGACGACGCTCGAAGGCGCCAAGCAGACGATTGCTCTTGGACCGGTGGCCTCGCAGCTTGCCATCAAGATGCTCGGAACCAACGGCGGCGGCTTCTTCAACGCCAACTCCGCGCACCCCTTCGAAAACCCCGACGCGATTTCCAACCTCCTCCAGATGGTCTCGATCTTCGCAATCGGTGCTGCCTTCACCAATGTCTTTGGACGCATGGTGGGCAACCAGCGCCAGGGCTGGGCAATCCTCGCCACCATGGGCGTACTCTTCATTGTCGGCGTCGGCGTCACCTACTGGGCGGAAGCCGCAGGCAATCCGCTGATGCACGCCTTCGGCCTGCAGGGCGGCAACATGGAAGGCAAGGAAGTGCGCTTCGGCGTCACGTTGTCCTCGCTCTTTGCGGTCATAACAACCGCTGCCTCCTGCGGTGCGGTTAACGCAATGCATGGCAGCTTCACGGCACTCGGCGGGTTGATCCCTCTCATCAACATGCAGCTTGGCGAAGTCATCGTCGGCGGTGTTGGCGCGGGCTTCTACGGCATCATGCTTTTCGTGATCATCGCAATCTTTGTCGCAGGGTTGATGGTCGGCCGCACGCCCGAGTACCTTGGCAAGAAGATCGAAGCCAAGGAGATGAAGATGGCCGTGCTTGCCATTCTTTGCCTGCCGCTTGCGATGCTCGTGTTTACTGCGATCGCCAGCGTGCTGCCCTCCGCCGTCGCCTCGATCGGCACGGCAGGACCACATGGCTTCTCCGAGATCCTTTATGCCTACACGTCCGCTGCGGCGAACAACGGCTCGGCTTTCGGTGGCCTGACCGGCAACACACCCTGGTACAACATCACGCTCGGCCTCGGCATGCTGATGGGACGCTTTCTGGTGATCGTCCCGGCGCTCGCAATCGCAGGCTCCCTGGTCGCCAAGAAGACCGTCCCCGCCTCGGCAGGCACGTTCCCGACCGATGGCCTGCTCTTCGTAGGCCTCCTGACGGGCACGATCCTGATCGTCGGCGGACTGACCTTCTTCCCGGCGCTGGCGCTTGGCCCGGTCGTCGAGCACCTGGTCATGATCGCCGGCCAGACCTTTTGAGGTGAAGCAATGATCCTTCGTCACAAGCTTCGCAAATCCTTCAACGCACGTCCCGGTTCGCCGGGACGTGACAGCCAGCGGATGACCCGCGCCTCCGACATCATTCTAGTGATGCTCGCCGGCCTCCTCGTCATCGTCGCGGTATTTCGGATCCTACACGGCTGATCGCAACACGGTCGCCTTACTCTTTTCAAGCTGGAGTCTCTTATGAGCCAGGCAAAATCAGCGAGCATCATGGATTCTCGCATTCTCATTCCGGCCGTGGGCGCCGCCTTCAAGAAGCTGAACCCGCGCACCCTTGCCAAGAACCCCGTCATGTTCGTCGTAGCAACGGTTTCGGCGCTGACCACGATCCTGTTCGTCCGTGATCTCGTCAGGGGCGGCGGAAATCTTGGCTTTTCCTTCCAGATCAACCTTTGGCTCTGGTTCACCGTGCTTTTTGCCAACTTCGCCGAAGCCGTTGCCGAAGGCCGCGGCAAGGCGCAGGCGGACTCGCTGCGCAAGGCTCGCACCGAAACCCAGGCAAAACTGCTGACGGCCAACAACGGCACCGGCTACCGCCTCGTTCCGGGCACGAGCCTGAAGGTCGGCGATCTTGTCCTCGTCGAGGCTGGCGACATCATTCCCTCGGACGGTGAAGTCATCGAGGGCGTCGCATCCGTCAACGAGGCCGCGATAACAGGCGAGTCCGCCCCTGTCATCCGCGAGTCCGGCGGCGACCGTTCGGCCGTTACCGGCGGCACGCAGGTTTTGTCCGATTGGATTCGCGTTCGTATCAGCGCGGCCGCGGGGCACACCTTCCTCGACCGCATGATCTCGCTCGTCGAAGGTGCCGAACGTCAGAAGACCCCGAACGAGATCGCCCTCAACATCCTGCTTGCCGGCATGACGCTGATCTTCGTTCTGGCCACCGCGACCATCCCCAGCTTTGCAAGCTATGCCGGCGGCTCGATCCCGATCATCATCCTCGTCGCGCTCTTCGTGACGCTGATTCCGACGACCATCGGCGCGCTTCTCTCGGCGATCGGCATCGCCGGCATGGACCGTCTGGTACGCTTCAACGTGCTGGCCATGTCCGGTCGCGCCGTGGAGGCAGCCGGCGACGTCGACACGCTGCTCCTCGACAAGACCGGCACGATCACGCTTGGCAACCGCCAAGCCACGTCCTTCCGCCCCGTTCACGGCATCTCCGAACAGGACCTTGCCGATGCCGCGCAACTGGCATCGCTCGCCGACGAAACACCGGAAGGCCGCTCGATCGTCGTGCTCGCCAAGGAGAAATACGGCATCCGTGGCCGCGACATGGCCAGCCTGAAGGCCGCTTTCGTGCCCTTCACCGCGCAGACGCGCATGAGCGGCGTGGATGTCGAGGGCTCTTCGATCCGTAAGGGGGCCGTCGATGCCGTACTCGCCTATGTTGGCGCCGCATCGGCACCGGCTTCAGGCAATGCAGCGATCGCCATCCGCACCAACACCGAGACCGTGCGGGAACTGCAGGCAATTGCCGACGAAATCGCCAAGGCAGGCGGCACGCCGCTTTCAGTCGCCCGTGACGGCAAGCTGCTCGGCATCATCCAGCTCAAGGACATCGTCAAGGGCGGTATCCGCGAGCGCTTCGCCGAACTGCGCCGGATGGGTATCCGCACGGTCATGATAACAGGCGATAACCCGATGACGGCAGCAGCAATCGCCGCCGAAGCCGGCGTGGACGATTTCCTGGCGCAGGCGACACCGGAGAACAAGCTCTCGCTGATCCGCGAGGAGCAGGCCAAAGGCAAGCTCGTCGCCATGTGCGGCGACGGCACGAACGACGCCCCTGCCCTCGCCCAGGCCGACGTCGGCGTGGCCATGAATACCGGCACGGTCGCCGCTCGCGAAGCCGGCAACATGGTCGACCTCGACAGCGATCCGACGAAACTCATCGAGATCGTCGAGATCGGCAAGCAGCTGCTGATGACCCGTGGCGCGTTGACGACCTTCTCGATCGCCAATGACATCGCCAAGTATTTTGCCATCATCCCGGCGATGTTCCTGGCCTTCTACCCGCAGCTTGGCGTCCTGAACATCATGGGACTGGCCACGCCACAGAGTGCCATATTGTCGGCCATCATCTTCAACGCGCTAATCATCGTCGCGCTGATCCCGCTCTCCCTGAAGGGCGTGAAATACCGCGCAATCGGCGCCGGCGCGCTCTTGTCCCGCAATCTGCTGATCTACGGTGTCGGCGGTATCATCGTCCCGTTCATCGGCATCAAGGCGATCGACATGGTCATCACAGCCATCGGTCTCGCCTAAGGAGTTGACATCATGTTGAAAGAACTTCGTCCGGCAATAGTAATGATCGTTGCCACCACCGCCATCACCGGACTGCTCTATCCGCTCGCAATGACGGGCGCTGCGCAGGCACTCTTCCCGTCGCAAGCCAATGGCAGCCTGATCGAGAAGGACGGCCACGTGATCGGCTCGACCCTGATCGGCCAGGCCTTCACCGGCGAGAACTACTTCCACGGCCGTCCCTCGGCAGCCGGCGACGGCTACAATGCCGCCAGCTCCAGCGGTTCGAACCTCGGCCCAACCAGTCAGAAGCTCATCGATCGCGTGAAGACTGACTACGAAGCGGCCAAGGCGACCAACCCGAATGTGGAGGTGCCGATCGATCTCGTGACGGCTTCCGGCAGCGGCCTTGATCCGCACATCTCACCCGAAGCCGCCTACTTCCAGATACCGCGCGTCGCCAAGGCGCGCGGCATGGATGAGGCAAAGCTCAAGACGATTGTCGATGCCGCCGTCAATCACCCCGAACTTGGGTTCCTCGGTGAACGCACGGTCAATGTTCTGGCATTGAATCAGTCTCTTGATGCTTCTATCTCTCAGTAAAATTGAAGGCCCCGGGCGTCTGCGCGCACCGGGGCTTGCTCTTCAGAAAGATTGACACGCATGCCGGAAGACAACCGCGACAAGGTTGGAAGGCCCTCGCCCGACGCGCTGCTAGAGAAAGCGCGCCAGGAGACACGTGGCCGTCTGAAGATCTTCCTGGGCGCCGCGCCCGGCGTCGGCAAGACCTACGAGATGCTGGAATCGGGCCGTGCCAAGATGTCCGATGGCGTTGACGTGGTGATCGGCATCGTCGAGACCCACGGGCGCAAGGAAACGCAAGCGCTCGTCAATGGCTTTGAAGTCATTCCGCGCGTCAAGATCGACTACAAGGGCCGCCCGCTTGAGGAGATGGATATCGACGCTATCCTCGCCCGCCAACCGCGCCTCGTCCTCGTCGACGAACTTGCCCATACGAACGCCGAGGGCAGCCGCCATCCGAAGCGCTATCTCGACGTGAAGGAGCTGCTTGACCGCGGCATAGACGTCTATTCGACACTGAACATCCAGCACGTCGAGAGCCTGAACGACGTCGTCTCGCAGATTACCCGCATCCGAGTGCGAGAGACCGTCCCGGATTCGATCATCGATATGGCCGATGACGTCGAGATCATCGACCTGACGCCGGATGATCTGATCAAGCGGCTGCACGACGGAAAGGTCTATGTTCCGAAGACTGCCGAACGGGCTCTGACCAATTATTTCACGCCCGGAAACCTGACTGCGCTGCGCGAACTGGCATTGCGCAAGACCGCGCAGCGTGTCGACGACCAACTCCTGACCCACATGCAGGCGCATGCCATCGCTGGTCCCTGGGCCGCAGGTGAGAGGGTCCTTGTATCGGTTGATCAGCATCCACGCTCGGCCTCGCTGGTACGCTATGCCTCGCGAATGGCCTCGCGACTGCGGGCACCGTGGGCGGCCGTCTATGTCGAGACCGGTCGTTCCATCAATCTGACTGAAACCGACCGTGACACAATTGCGGCCACACTTCGATTGGCCGAACAGCTCGGCGGTGAGGCGATCACCATTCCCGGCCGTGAGGTCTCCGAAGAGCTGGTCCGCCACGCCGCAGCCAACAACGTTACCCACATCGTCATCGGCGCCCCCAACAAGCCGACGTGGCGTGACTGGCTTCACCGCTCCATAGCCGACGATCTGATCCGGACGTCAGGCAATATCAGCGTCCATGTGATTTCCGGCAGCGAGACGGTGGGAACATCCGCGCGCGGCGTCGGAGCCGCACCGTCCGTGCCCGACTTCAACATCCAGCCCTATCTCTCCGCGACAGCCTATGTGGTTGTCGCGCTCATCGCCGGCGTGGTGCTCGATCAGGTTCTTGATGTCCGCAACCTTGCCCTCGTGTTCTTGATGGCGGTGCTAACCTCGGCGGTCATCCACGGGCTGCGCCCAGCGCTCTATACCTGCATCATCAGCGCGCTGTCCTTTAACTTCTTCTTCCTGCCGCCCCGCTACACGCTGACGATCAGCGATCCGGAGAGCGTGCTTGCGTTGTTCTTCTTCCTGGGCGTCGCTGTCATCGCCAGCAACCTGACGGCAACGGTCCAACGCCAGGCGGCTGCTGCCCGGCAGCGTGCCAGGACGACGGAAGACCTCTACCTCTTTTCCAAGAAATTGGCCGGCACCGGCACGCTCGACGACGTTCTCTGGGCCACCGCATTCCAGCTGGCATCGATGCTCAAGGTCCGCGTTGTCCTTCTACTGCCGGAAGAAGGCACCATCGCCGTCAAGGCCGGTTATCCGCCGGATGACACACTCGACGAGGCAGACATTGCCGCCGCCCGTTGGGCCTGGGAGCACAATCACGCCGCAGGCCGTGGCGCCGATACCCTGCCCGGTGCCAAGAGGCTCTATGTACCGCTGCGAACCGGTCGTGCCGCCGTCGGTGTCATCGGCCTGGACAATGACCGACGCGACGGCCCTCTGCTGACCCCCGAGCAGCAACGCCTTCTCGACGCATTGGCCGATCAGGCGGCGCTTGCGATAGAGCGCATTCAACTCGTGGCGGACGTTGACCGCGCCAAGCTGGCTGCCGAGGCCGATCGTCTGCGCTCTGCGCTCCTGACCTCGATCTCGCACGACCTGAAGACGCCGCTCGCGGCCATCCTTGGCGCTGCGGGCACTCTGCGCGATTACCGCGATTCCATGTCGGTTGAAGATCGTCTGGATCTGTTGTCGACCGTCGTCGACGAGTCGGAACGGCTCAACCGCTTTATTGCCAACCTGCTTGACATGACGAAGATCGAGTCCGGTGCAATGGAACCGAACTATGCGCTTCACTACCCGGGTGACATTGCCGGAAGCGCGTTGCGCCGCGCCGAGAAAATTCTCGCGCACCACAAGACCGTCATGACGATTCCTGCAGATCTGCCGATGATCCGCGTCGATCCGGTATTGTTTGAACAGGTGCTGTTCAATTTGCTCGACAATGCGGCCAAGTATGCGCCGCAGGGGTCGTCGATCCGTATCGATGGGCGGGCGGACGAATACAATGTTGTGATTGAGGTTTCAGACGAGGGTCCGGGCATTCCGCCGGCGGACTTGGACCGCGTCTTCGATACATTCTATCGGGTAAGCAAAGGGGACCAGGTTCGCGCGGGAACGGGCCTTGGCCTGTCCATCTGTCGCGGCTTTGTCGAGGCGATGGGCGGCACGATCACGGCCCGAAACCGCTCCGATGGTTCGGGTGCTGTCTTCACCATCCGTCTTCCAAAACCAAACGAGATTCCGAAATTGGATGAGCTAAAATGACCGGTTCAGCCGTAAAAATCCTCGTCGTGGACGACGAGCCTCCAATCCGCAAGCTGCTTCGCGTTGGCCTCACCGCACAAGGCTACGAGGTGCACGAAGCGCCAAACGGCGTGGCGGCGCTGCAGGCAGCGAAGGATGATCCACCGGATCTGATCGTGCTCGACCTTGGCCTGCCGGACAAGTCGGGCCATGAACTGCTTCAGGAATGGAGAGGCGCGGGCCTTGCCTTGCCGATCGTGATCCTTTCCAGCCGGACCGATGAAACCGGCATCGTCAAGGCGCTCGAAGCGGGAGCGGATGACTATCTGACGAAGCCATTCGGCATGAACGAGCTCGGAGCCCGGCTGCGTGTCGCCTTGCGTCATCGCTTGCAGCAGCAGGGTGAGCGGGCGATCTTTCAGGCTGGTGGCCTGTCGATTGACCTCGTCAAGCGCATCGTCAAGATCGACGGCAGGGAAATCAAGCTCTCGCCGAAGGAATACGACATTCTGCGGGTCCTCGCCCAGCACGCAGGAAAGGTCCTCACCCACCAGTTTCTGTTGAAGCAGATCTGGGGGCCCGCTGCCGACGTACAATACCTGCGTGTCTACGTGCGACAGCTGCGCCAAAAGATGGAGCAGAGCCCGGACCAGCCCCAATACATCACGACTGAAACCGGCGTCGGATACAGGCTGAAAGAAGCGGATCCGCCAGCAGCCTGAATCGGCCTATCGGTAAGCGCGCTCCGACAGTGCGCGCATGCCCAATCCGACCATCACTTCATGAGCGATGCGGCGGCGCATCGGATTGTGCAACCGGATCGCCGTCGAACCGAGGAAATCCGTCTCTATGTGATCGAACGCCTTCAGCTCCTGTGAAGTCATGATCGAATGCGAGTAGAATGCGTGGAAAGCGTTGCGGCAGACATAGGTCTTGTATTTCGTCAGGCAGAAAACCGAGAAGCGGCCGGCCTCTTCACGCAGGAAATCGGTCACCCCGACCGTGACCTCCGGCCAGGCGGGATTGAAGGTATCGTCGAAGACGATGATCCCATGCTCCGCAAGCGACCCGGCAGCAAGACGACTGTCGGCCGCGACGTGGTGCAGCATGTGGCCGCCGTCGATACTGAAAAGGCGGACCTTGCCGGCCCTTTCAATGATGTCCTCCGGCCTGAGCAGCGTGCTGTCGCTCTTGACGACGCGCTCTGCATCCACGGAAAGGCCCAGTTGGCGGCCACCCGCCACGAAACGGTCATATTGCGTCGCGCCGTGCTCGGGTTTCAGGATATCGAAGGGATCGATCGCCACGATCTTCTCGGCCTCTCCGCAGATCTTTCGCATCAGGAAGTAGGATCGGCCGTAGTAAACGCCGATCTCGGCCAAGCCACCTTGCAAGGATGCTGATTGCTGTGCCCGCAGAACGGCAAGAAATACCAGCGCGTCAGGCGGATCAATGTATCCTTCAATCGCCTGAAGATCATGGAAGATGAATTTTCTTATCGATGAATTCATTGAACTGTGCTTCCAGATTCATCAACAGAGGCACCGAAGAAGAAAATTTCTTGCAGAAATCACGAAGAGAAGTCAATTCTATTTAAAATCATGCGAAAGCAGTATTTATAGATACGCTTGGTTGCAGGAATGATCAAAAGGGGTCTGCTGTTCTATTTAAAAATATTGTCGTGTCGAGCATTGCCGAACAGTCGATCGCGCCTGAAAAGCTTTGCGCGATCAATTTGCTAATGCCATCGTCGACAAAACGAGGCCAGCGTCCCTCCCCCGTTCGTTTCTTTCTTTTTCTTGCCATCGACCTGCCTTAAGTCTTCTCTTCATCCGAAACGAGAATTGAAGGTGGTGCATGGCAGGTGAAACGGTTCTGGTCGTTGGCGGCGCTGGGTATATTGGCTCGCACACGTGTCTCGATCTTGCGAACAAGGGCTTCAAACCGGTCGTTTTCGACAATTTCTCAAACGGTCACCGCGAGTTCGTAAAGTGGGGACCCGCGGAAGAAGGGGATATCAGGGATCGGGCGCGCCTTGACGAGGTCCTGGCAACGCACAAGCCAGCCGCCATCTTGCACTTTGCCGCGCTCATCGAAGTCGGCGAATCGGTCAAAGATCCGGTTGCCTTCTACGAGAACAACGTCATCGGCACACTGACGCTCCTGGCCGCTGCCCAGGCGGCTGGCGTCAAGGCATTCGTCTTCTCGTCGACCTGCGCGACCTATGGCTTGCCGCAGAGCGTGCCGCTCGACGAGACGCATCGTCAGGTGCCGATCAATCCGTACGGCCGCACGAAGTACATCGTCGAGCAGGCGCTTGCCGACTACGACAAGTACACGGGCTTCCGATCGGTCGTGCTTCGCTATTTCAACGCTGCCGGGGCCGATTTCGAAGGCAGGATCGGCGAGTGGCACCAGCCGGAAACGCACGCCATACCGTTGGCGATCGACGCCGCCCTTGGCCGCCGCGAAGGCTTCAAGGTGTTCGGAACCGACTACGAGACGCGCGACGGCACCTGCGTCCGCGATTACATCCACGTCCTCGACCTCGCCGATGCCCATGTCCGCGCCGTCGAGCATCTGTTGCGCGGCGGCGAGTCGGTTGCTCTCAACCTCGGCACCGGCACCGGGACGACCGTGAAGGAGTTACTCGGCACCATCGAGCGCGTCTCCGAGCGTCCGTTTCCTGTGGAATATGCCGGCCGCCGAGAAGGCGACTCGCACACGCTGGTTGCCAACAACGACAAGGCGCGGGAGATTCTCGGTTGGACGCCGCAGTATGATTTGTCTCAGATCATCCGATCGGCGTGGAACTGGCACGCAAAATCAAACCAACACTAAAATGCAACCATGACCGGTCGACCGAACATTCTCCTGATCACCGCGGACCAGTGGCGTGGTGATTGTCTGTCAGCGACCGGGCATGCCTGCGTCAGGACGCCGAACATAGATGCGCTGGCGGCGGTAGGCGTATTGTTTGCACGCCACTACGCCGGCGCCGCTCCATGTTCGCCGGCACGAGCCACGCTCTACACCGGTCTCTATCAGATGAACCACCGGGTTTGCCGGAACGGCTCACCCCTCGATGCCCGATTTGACAATCTGGCGTTGGCGGCGCGGCGGGCGGGCTATGATCCGACGCTGTTCGGTTACACCGACACCGCACCCGACCCCCGCGGCCTGGATCAAAACGACCCGCATCTGACGACCTATGAGGGATTGTTGCCCGGTTTCACGGCCCGGCAACTCCTTCCCGAACATGAAAAGCAATGGCTCTCCTGGTTGCGCTCGCGGGGGCACGCTGAAGCGCATACCCGCGACATCCACATTCCTGTTGGCGCGCGGCGCGGCGAGATCTCGAACGCGGCAACAGCCTATTCGAAGGACGAGACGCAGACGGCGTTTCTCGCAGGAGAGTTTATCCGCTGGCTGGGCGAGCAAGATGCGCCTTGGTTCGCGCATGTTTCGTTCCTGCGTCCCCATCCGCCATTTTCGGCCCCGCCTCCATACAACGACCTGTTCAGCCCGGAGGACGGTCCGCATTTCGCCCGGGCGAAAAACCATGAAATAGAACAGAGCGCACATCCTTACCTGTCCTATGCCATGCCGAGGGCAAGGAAGGGTAACTTCATCTACGGCGCAGCCGGTCGCGTCAACGACTGGGAAGACAGCGACTTCGGCGCGATCCGCGCCATCTATTATGGCATGATTGCCGAGGTCGACGCGCAGCTCGGGCGTGTTTGGAGCGCATTGAAGGAAGCCAGGGCCTGGGATAACACGCTGATCATCTTCACCTCCGACCACGCCGAGATGGCGGGCGATCACTGGACGCTCGGCAAGGGCGGCTTCTTCGACGGCAGCTATCATATCCCGCTTGTCATCCGCGACCCGCAGGCCGCCACGCGGGGCAGCGTTGTCGAGCGGTTTACGTCCGCGGCAGACATCTTCCCGACATTGTGCGACCGCCTGAATATCGAGCCGGAGAATGGTGTGGACGGACAATCGCTCCTGCCGCTCATGCGGCGCGAGCCGGGAAATTGGCGCGAAGCAGCCTTCTGGGAATTTGACTTCCGCGATATCGCCACGCAGGAGCCGGAAACTAATTTCGGATTGCGGTCGAACGAATGCAATCTTGCCGTCATCAGGGATGAGCGCTTCAAATACGTGCATTTCACAGCACTGCCACCGCTCCTTTTCGATCTGCAGGCTGATCCGATGGAATTGAACAATCTCGCGTCAGACGAAGCCTATCTGCCGGTGCGGCTTTCCTATGCCGAGAAACTTCTCTCGCTGCGTGCCCGCCATCTGGATCAGACGCTAGCCTTCACCGAACTTACCGAGAAAGGGCCGGTCAAGCACCGGCCCTGAGCTTCGTCACGCGAAGCGACCGAGATAGTCCATCTTGCCGACCGGAACGCCCTGGTTGCGCAGGATCGCGTGAGCCGTCGCAATATGGAAGAAGAAGTTCGGCAGCGCGAAGGTCATGACATACTCGTCGCCGCGGAACGTGATCTTGTTGCCTCCTGGAGACAGAGTGATCTCACGCGTTTCCGTTCCCTCGAGTGCAGCCGGCACAACGGCCGCAAGGTAGGCTTCTGTCTTGGTAACACGCGCACGCAACTCGGCGATCGTCGCTTCGTTATCCTCGAATTTCGGAGCCTCGCTGGCGGTCAGTCGCGCAATCGCCAACTTGGCGCTGTCGGTCGCGCGCTGATACTGGCCTGCAAACGGCAGCATGTCCGAAGATAGCCGCGCCGCAACGAGATCCGCGCCATCGATGCCTTTTTCTTTGGCGAAGGCCTCGGCTTTGTCGAGATAGGTCTTCAACGTCTCAAGGCCACGTTGGAAGACGGGAACGGTTGATCGATACATCGAGATCGGCATCAGTTTCTCCTTGGAAGGGCAGCGAAACTGCTGCCGCTGGCGCGGCCAATATAGTCATCGACATCGCGCTTTTCAGTGCCTGGCAGCTATCTTGGCGAGATTTTCGCCAAGCGCCGGCGGCCTCATCCTTCAATTGGACTTGACGCCTCCCATAGAAAATGGAATGAATATTCCGTGATACAAATTTCACGGTTCGTTTGTTCCGTTTCTTGACGGATGGCCAACGGGAGATGGCACGCAGCGAACAAGATACTGGCTTACGGGCATGGCCCGAAGCTCCGGCGTGAGGAGGGTGCAGCCGGACACCGCTTTGTGGAGGAAAACAAAATGAAGAAATTTATCATGGGTACTGCCATGGCGCTCGTCCTGTCGACGGCCGCTCACGCTGAAACCGTTGGCGTCTCGATGGCGCTGTTTGACGACAACTTCCTGACCGTCCTGCGAAACGGGATGCAGGACTATTCCAAGACCCTGAAGGGCGTGACGCTGCAGGTTGAAGACGCCCAGAACGACGTCGCGAAGCAGCAGAGCCAGATCCAGAACTTCATCGCATCCAAGGTTGACGCGATCATCGTCAATCCGGTCGACACCGACGCTACCGCCGCCATGTCGAAAATCGCGGCTGATGCCGGCATTCCGCTCGTTTACGTCAACCGCGAACCGGTCAACGTCGACAGCCTTCCGGATAAACAGGCCTTCGTCGCTTCGAACGAGCAGGAATCCGGTACGCTTGAAGCCAAGGAAGTTTGCCGCCTGTTGGGAGGCAAGGGTAAGGCCGTTGTCATGATGGGCGAACTCTCCAACCAGGCTGCACGCATGCGCACCAAGGACGTCCATGACGTCATTGCGACGGACGAATGCAAGGGCATCCAGATCATCGAAGAGCAGACGGCCAACTGGTCCCGTACTCAGGGGTCCGACCTTCTGACCAACTGGCTCTCCAGCGGTCTCGAGTTCGATGCCGTCATTTCGAACAACGACGAAATGGCGATCGGCGCCATTCAGGCCCTCAAGGCGGCCGGCAAGGACCTCAGCAAGATCGTGATCGGCGGCGTTGACGCAACGCAGGACGCACTCGCCGCGATGCAGGCCGGTGATCTCGATGTGACGGTCTTCCAGGATGCCGCAGGGCAGGGCAAGGGCGCGCTTGATGCGGCCCTGAAGCTCGCGAAGGGCGAAAAGATAGAGAAGAAGGTTTACATTCCTTTCCAGCTCGTCACGCCTGAGAACGTCAAGGACTTCGTCGCGAAGAACTAACGTTCGGAGAAATCGGGATGCGGGACAGGGTTCCGCATTCCTTCCCTCAGTCCGTGTCCGGGAGGAGATGAGATGGTTGTCAGCCCGTCTACAATGGCCGCAGTGCGCCAGAGCGGCGCTGTTCCGAATGCGGAATACCTGTTGAGCGCCGAAGGTGTCCGGAAGGAGTTCCCGGGCGTTGTCGCACTTGATGATGTTCAGTTCCGGCTGAGGCGCGGCACCGTGCATGCCTTGATGGGCGAAAACGGCGCCGGCAAGTCGACACTGATGAAAATCCTCGCCGGCATCTATATTCCTGACAAGGGCGAAGTACGCCTCAAGGGCGTTGAGATCCAGCTCAAATCGCCGCTCGACGCCTTGGAAAATGGCATTGCGATGATTCATCAGGAGCTGAACCTGATGCCCTATATGACCGTCGCCGAGAACATCTGGATCCGTCGCGAGCCAACGAACAAGTTTGGCTTTGTCGACCACGCAGCCATGTTCCGCCAGACCGACGAGCTGTTTCGCCGGCTGAACATCGACATCGACCCGGAGATCCAAGTCCGCGAACTTTCCGTCGCCAGCCGGCAGATGGTCGAGATCGCCAAGGCTGTCTCCTATAATTCCGACGTCCTGATCATGGACGAACCAACGTCGGCGCTGACCGAGCGCGAGGTCGAACACCTCTTTCGGATCATTCGCGACCTCAGATCTCAGGGAATCGGCATCGTCTACATCACACACAAGATGAACGAGCTGTTCGAGATTGCCGACGAGTTCTCGGTGTTCCGCGATGGCCGCTATATCGGCACTCATGCATCAACAGATGTCACCCGCGATGACATCATCCGCATGATGGTCGGCCGCGAGATCACCCAGATGTTCCCGAAAGAGGACGTGCCGATCGGCGACGTCGTCCTCTCGGTCAAGAACCTGTCGCTCAACGACGTCTTCCGTGACGTTTCCTTTGACGTGCGATCGGGCGAAATCCTCGGCGTGGCCGGCCTTGTCGGCTCAGGCCGATCAAACGTCGCCGAGACCTTGTTCGGCGTGACGCCCGCAACATCGGGCACGATCGAACTCTTCGGCAAGAAGACGGCGATCGCCTCGCCGACCGTCGCAATCCGGAACCACATGGCGTTCCTGACTGAGGATCGCAAAGACACGGGCTGTCTGCTGATCCTCAGCGTTCTCGAGAACATGCAGATCGCCGTTCTCCAGGACAGGTTCGTCAAGGGGGGCTTTGTGCAGGAAAGCTCGATCGAGGCGACCTGCGAGGACATGGCCAAGAAACTCCGAGTGAAGACGCCCAACCTCGATGAGCGCGTGGAAAACCTGTCCGGCGGCAATCAGCAGAAGGTTCTGATCGGTCGCTGGCTGCTGACGAATCCGAAAATCCTCATTCTCGACGAGCCGACCCGTGGCATCGACGTCGGCGCGAAGGCTGAAATCCATCGCCTGGTGACCGAGATGGCGAAAAACGGAGTGGCGGTGCTCATGATCTCGTCGGAAATGCCCGAAGTGCTGGGCATGAGCGACCGCATCATGGTGATGCACGAGGGTCGGGTGACCGGTTTTCTCAATCGCGACGAAGCAACGCAGATCAAGGTGATGGAGCTTGCCGCGCAGTAACGCGGCCTCCGGCAACCGAAGGGAGGATATCATGAATACCAACGCAGCTGAGGTAGCAGCCCCGCTTGCAACGCGCGCGCGCAGGCGGCGTGTCCCGCCCGAGCTCAGCATTTTCCTTGTCCTGGTCGGCATTGCACTTGTCTATGAAATTCTCGGCTGGATCTTCATCGGCCAGAGCTTTCTGTTCAATTCGCAGCGCCTGACGATCATGATCCTGCAGGTCTCCGTCATCGGCATCATCTCGGTGGGCGTGACGCAGGTGATCATTACCGGCGGCATCGACCTCTCATCCGGCTCCGTCGTCGGCATGACGGCGATGATTGCGGCAAGCTTCGCGCAGGCATCGACCTGGCCACGGGCGCTCTATCCTTCGCTGACCGACCTGCCATTCTTCATCCCGATCGGCGTCGGCCTCCTCATCGGCCTAGCGGCTGGCTTTATCAACGGGCAGCTGATTGCAAAGACCAAGATCCCGCCATTCATCGCCACGCTCGGCATGATGGTTTCGGCACGCGGCATTTCGAAGTGGTACACCAAGGGCCAGCCGGTTTCGGGGCTCACCGAACAGTTCAATTTCATCGGCACCGGCATCTGGCCCGTCATCGTCTTTCTGGTCGTGGCACTGATCTTCCACATTGCGCTCCGCTATACGCGCTACGGCAAGTTCACCTATGCGATCGGTGCCAACGTGCAGGCTGCGCGCGTTTCCGGTATCAATATCGAAGCTCACCTGATCAAAGTTTACGCCATTGCCGGTCTCCTTGCAGGCCTTGCGGGCGTCGTTACGGCAGCCCGCGCCCAGACTGCGCAAGCTGGCATGGGCGTCATGTACGAACTGGACGCTATTGCCGCGGCTGTCATCGGCGGTACGTCTCTGACCGGCGGCGTCGGCCGCATCACCGGCACGGTTATCGGTACGATCATTCTTGGCGTGATGACCTCTGGCTTCACCTTCTTGAGGGTCGATGCCTACTACCAGGAGATCGTCAAAGGCCTGATCATCGTGGCCGCCGTCGTGATCGACGTCTACCGCCAAAAGAAGCGCGCCAAGCACTGACGAAAAACCCTTCGGAACGGGAGCCTCGGCTCCCGTTTTTTGTTTCTGCTAACTATTGCTGCGGAACAGCAAAATTTCTGAAAAAAGAGGTGGCGTATTCTGCCAGCTTTTCTATTCTGCGCTCTTCATATCGCCCGCCCGGGCACACAGGAACGCAGATGCAATTCGTATTCGACGGCCATAACGACGTCCTCCTTCGGCTTTGGACACATGAAAGGGATGGCGGCGATCCAGTCGCTGAATTTTCAAACGGAACAGATTTGGGCCACATAGATGGCCCGCGCGCCAAGGCTGGCGGACTGGCCGGTGGCCTCTGCGCAATCTACGTGCCGTCCGGCGATCTCGTTTTTGCCGATCCCGACAAGAACGGCCACTACGTCACGCCGCTCGCTGCACCCCTCGAGCCGCTGTCCTCGCTGAACATCGCCGCAGAAATGGCTGCTATCGCACTGCGCCTGGACCGCGCCGGTGCCTGGCGCCTCTGCCGCACGGTAAAGGATATCCGCAAGGCCATGGCTGACGGGCTCTTCGCGGCCGTGATGCACATGGAAGGCTGCGAGGCCATCGGACCGGACCTGGCGGCGCTCGAAGTATTTTATGCCGCCGGCCTGCGTTCGCTGGGACCGGTATGGAGCCGCCACAATATCTTCGGCCACGGCGTGCCCTTCGCCTTCCCCATGTCCCCGGACACCGCGCCCGGTCTCACCGAGGCAGGCTTTGCCCTCGTGCGCGAATGCAACCGCCTCGGCATCCTGATCGATCTGGCGCACATCACCGAGAAGGGCTTTTGGGACGTCGCCAAGACGACCGATCAGCCGCTCGTTGCCAGCCATTCCAACGCACACGCGTTGACGCCAGTCGCCCGCAACCTCACCGACAAGCAGCTCGACGCCATCAGGGAAAGCCGCGGCCTCGTCGGCGTGAACTACGCGACCGCGATGCTGCGCAGCGACGGTCGCTCCGATGGCGATACGCCGCTGAGCGATATGGTGCGCCACATCGACTACCTCGTGGAGCGCGTCGGCATCGACTGTGTGGCGCTCGGTTCGGACTTTGACGGCGCGACGATCCCCGAGGAAATCGGGGACGCCGCAGGGAACCAGAAGCTGATTGCCGCCCTCCAGCGCGTTGGCTATGGTGCGCGAGATCTCGAAAAATTGGCCAGCGGGAACTGGCTGAGGATTCTGGCTTCGGCGTGGGGAGAAGAAAACGCCTGAGCCCGCCTAAAGCTTTGCATTGAAATGGAAAACAGGGGAACCAAAAACCATGATAGTCAGCAAATTCAACCGCACATTCCGTCAACTTTCGGCAGGCGCTGCTCTGTCGATCATGATGGCAGTTGCACCGGCCGCTTTCGCGGAAACGCCGAAGGACACGCTGGTTGAAGGCTTTGCCTTCGACGACATCATCACCATGGATCCGGGCGAGGCGTTCGAGCTGTCGACGGCCGAAGTCACGAGCAACACCTACAGCCTGCTCGTCCGTCTTGACATGAACGACACGTCCAAGGTCAAGGGCGACCTCGCCGACAGCTGGACGGTATCGGATGATGGCCTGACCTACACCTTCAAGCTCAAGCCCGGTCTGAAGTTTGCCTCCGGTAACCCGATCACTGCTGACGACGTCGCGTGGTCCTTCGAGCGCGCCGTGAAGCTCGACAAGAGCCCCGCCTTCATCATCACCCAGTTCGGCATCAATGGCGACAACGTCACCGAAAAGGCGAAGGCGACGGATGAAAACACCTTCGTCTTTACCGTCGACAAGCCGTATGCGCCGAGCTTCGTGCTGAACTGCTTGACGGCAACCGTTGCCTCTGTTGTCGACAAGAAGCTCGTTATGGATCACGTCAAGTCCGTGACGCCGAGCGCTGATTACAAATATGACAACGACTTCGGCAACGAATGGCTGAAGACCGGTTACGCGGGCTCGGGCGTTTTCAAGCTGCGCGAGTGGCGCGCCAATGAAGTTGTCGTGATGGAGCGCAATGACAACTACTACGGCGACAAGGCGAAGCTCAATCGCGTCATCTATCGCTTCATGAAGGAAAGCTCGGCGCAGCGCCTGGCGCTGGAAGCCGGCGATATCGACACCGCCCGCAACCTGGAGCCCGGCGATCTCGATGCAGTCGCCAAGAACGCCGATCTGACGACCGTCAGCGCTCCGAAGGGTACGGTCTATTACGTCAGCCTGAACTCCAAGAACGAAAACCTGAAGAAGCCGGAAGTCCAGGAAGCCTTCAAGTACCTCGTCGACTATGACGCGATTGGTTCGACGCTGATCAAGGGCATCGGCGAAATCCACCAGACCTTCCTGCCGAAAGGCCAGCTCGGTGCGCTGGATGAGAAACCGTATAAGCTCGATGTGGCCAAGGCCAAGGAACTGCTGGCGAAGGCTGGCCTGAAGGACGGCTTCTCGGTGACGATGGACGTTCGCAATACGCAGCCGGTAACGGGTATTGCCGAATCCATGCAGCAGTCGCTCGCCCAGGCTGGCGTCAAGATGGAAATCATCCCCGGCGACGGCAAGCAGACCCTGACGAAGTTCCGCGCGCGTACCCACGACATGTACATTGGCCAGTGGGGCTCGGACTATTTCGATCCGAACTCGAATGCCGATACCTTCACCACAAACCCGGACAACTCGGACGCCGGTACCGTCAAGACGCTCGCATGGCGCAACACCTGGGAAGCACCCGAGCTCGACAAGGAAACGAAGGCTGCACTGCTGGAACGTGACGGCGCGAAGCGCGCAGCCAAGTACGAGGACATCCAGAAGAAGTTCCTCGCCAACAGCCCCTTCGTGATCATCTTCCAGCAGATCGAAGTGGCAGGCGCCCGCAAGAGCCTCAAGGACTTCAAGCTCGGCCCGAGCTTCGACACCAACTATGTCGGCCCGGTCGGCAAGGAATGATCCGGCAGGATTGATCCGTTGAGCATCGTTGAAACAGAGATGGAGGCACGGCCCAAACAGGGCCGTGCTGTTCCCATTGCCAAGGCGGTCGGGCGATTTCTTGTCGCCGCCGTCACGACTTATCTTGGCCTTCTGGCCGTAACCTTTTTCATCGGCCGCGTCGTACCGATCGATCCCGTCCTTGCCATTCTCGGTGATCGTGCGCCCACGCATGTCGTCGAGCGCGTCCGTCGCGAGCTCGGTTTCGACCTGCCGCTCTACCAGCAGTTCTACATTTATCTGAAGAGCATTCTGTCGGGTGACTTCGGGACCTCCGTCCTGACCACCAATCCCGTCATGGTCGACATTAAGCGCGTGTTTCCTGCAACGATCGAGCTCGCGACGCTCGGGACCATCATCGGCTCGGTCATCGGCGTGCCGCTCGGCGTGCTGGCTGCCGTTCGACGCGGCAGCGTCGCCGACCAGGTTGTCCGCGTCATCGGCCTGATCGGTTATTCCGTCCCGATCTTCTGGCTTGCGCTGATCTCGCTTGTGATCTTCTACGCGCAATTGCGATGGGTGGCCTTCCCGGGCCGCATCGATATCGTATTCGAGTACAGCTTTACGCCGGTAACCGGCTTTTATCTGATCGACAGCGCCATGCAGGGACAGTGGGACGTCTTCTACGACGTCTTCCGCCACATCATTCTGCCCGCCTCGCTGCTCGGATACTTTTCGCTTGCCTATATCAGCCGCATGACGCGCAGCTTCATGCTCAATGAGCTCAGCCAGGAATATGTGGTTGCCGCACGCGCCAAGGGTTTGTCGGAGACCCGAGTGATCTGGGGCCATGCACTGCGCAACGCCGCCGTGCCGCTCGTCACTGTCATCGCGCTTTCCTACGCCGGTCTGCTCGAGGGTTCGGTACTGACAGAGACGGTTTTCTCCTGGCCGGGCATCGGGCTCTACATCACGAATTCCCTTCAGAACGCCGACATGAACGCTGTTCTCGGTGGCACCATCGTCATCGGCACGGTTTTCATCGGCATCAACCTTTTGTCCGATCTTCTTTATCGGACGCTTGACCCTAGGACCCGAAGCCGATGACGGTTCCCGCAAATCAATCAGCGCCGATGAGCCGCCGCGAGTGGCTGCTTTCCGATCGGCCGCGGTCGCGCAGACAGGCGCGATTGGGCCGAGCCTACGTGACCTGGCGCCAGTTCACCGCAAATCGCCTGGCCGTCGTCGGTTTGCTGATCATCATCGCCCTCCTGTTCGTGGCTGCGTTTGCGAACGTGCTGGCAACCCATTCGCCTATCGTTGGCGACCTGAAGAATGCGCGGCTGCTGCCGCCCGGCTCTGAGGGCTACTGGCTTGGCACAGACGACCAGGGCCGTGATATCTATTCGCGCCTTGTCTATGGCGCCCGCTTGACGTTGCTGGTCGTCGTTCTCGTTGCTGCCATCTCGGCGCCGATCGGTCTGATCGTCGGTACGGTGTCGGGCTACGCTGGCGGCTGGGTCGACGCCACGCTGATGCGCATCACCGATATCTTCCTGGCTTTCCCCAAGCTGGTTCTGGCCCTCGCCTTCGTTGCGGCGCTCGGACCTGGTATCCAGAACGCGATCATCGCGATTGCGATTACGTCTTGGCCGCCCTACGCTCGCATTGCACGCGCGGAAACGCTGACCGTTCGTCGCTCTGACTACATCTCCGCGGTCAAGCTGATGGGCGCATCACCTCTGCGGATTGTGGTCCGGCATGTGATGCCGCTCTGCCTGTCCTCACTCATCGTGCGCGTGACGCTCGATATGGCTGGCATCATCCTGACAGCCGCCGGTCTCGGTTTCCTCGGTCTCGGCGCGCAGCCCCCGCTTCCGGAATGGGGCGCAATGATCGCGTCTGGCCGGCGTTTCATCCTGGACCAGTGGTGGGTGGCAGCCATGCCGGGCTTTGCGATTCTCATCGTCAGCCTCGGCTTCAATCTTCTCGGCGACGGCCTGCGCGATGCGCTCGACCCCAAGGAGAGCGGCCAATGACCGATCTCCTCACCGTTCAAAACCTCAAGGTCAGCTATCCCACACGTACGGGCGTGATCGAAGCCGTTCGCGGCGTCTCGTTTACCCTTGGCAAGGAACGCCTCGGCATCGTCGGCGAATCTGGTTCCGGCAAGTCCCAGACGGGGCGCGCCATTATGGGCCTGACGCCGAAGCACGGCATCGTGTCGGCCGACAAGCTGGATTTCAACGGCATCGATCTTCTCGCCACATCCGCCAAGCAACGTCGGCAACTGCGCGGCAAGCGCATCGCGATGGTCCTGCAGGATCCGAAATATTCACTCGATCCCGTCATGTCGATCGGCCGGCAGATTTGCGAAACGCTGAGGACGCACGAGAAAGTCGGCAAGGCGGAGGCGCGCGATCGCGCTCTCGCCATGTTGGAGGCCGTGCAGATCCGTGATCCGAAGCGAGTGTTCGACCTCTATCCGCACGAGGTCTCCGGCGGCATGGGTCAGCGCGCCATGATCGCCATGATGCTGATTGCCGATCCGGAACTGTTGATTGCCGACGAACCGACCTCCGCACTGGATGTCACGGTTCAGCTCGACGTCCTCAGGATTATGGACCGACTTGTGTCGGAGCGCGGCATGGGGCTGATCTTCGTGTCTCACGATCTGCGTCTTGTGTCCTCCTTCTGCGACCGCGTCATTGTTATGTATGCCGGCAAGGTCGTCGAGGAACTCAAGGCATCCGATCTCAAGAATGCGCGCCACCCGTACACGCAGGGCCTGTTGAACTGCATGCCGCAAATCGGAGAAAATAGGCATCCTCTGCCGGTTCTGGATCGCAAGCCGGAGTGGGCCGCATGAGCATTGCACTTTCGGTCGACAAGTTGAGCGTGATCTATGATCACTTCCACGCCCTGAAGGACGTCAGCGTCGATATCGAGACCGGCGAGTCATTCGGCCTGGTCGGCGAATCCGGATCCGGAAAGTCGACGCTGCTCCGTGCCGTTGCCGGCCTGGCGCCGGTAGCAAGCGGTTCCATCAAGATCCATGGCGATCTGCTCGTCGGCACGAAACGGTCGAAGGCCTTTTACAGGCAGGTGCAGATGGTCTTCCAGGACCCGTACGGATCCCTGCACCCGCGCCAGACCATCGATCGCCTCCTGCTCGAGCCGCTGGCAATCCATGGCATCAGCGACAGCGACACGCGGATCGCGCGCGCCCTCGACGAGGTCGGACTTGGAAACGGCTTCCGCTTCCGCTACCCGCACCAGCTTTCCGGCGGTCAGCGCCAACGCGTCGCGATCGCCCGTGCGTTGATTGTCGAGCCCTCCATCCTTTTGCTTGATGAGCCGACCTCGGCGCTTGACGCTTCCGTGCAAGCCGAGGTTCTGAACCTCCTCGAACAAGTGCGGCGTGATCGCAATCTGACCTTCGTTATGGTCAGCCATGATCTTGGCGTCGTCACCCATATGTGCGATCGCCTTGCTGTGATGCGAAACGGGACCGTCGTCGAGCGCCTAACCTCAGCTCAGCTGGCACAGGCGGCCGTGACGGAGGACTACACGCGAAATTTGATGATTGCCAGCAAGGGCTTCGTCAAAGCCTGAAAGGCAATCCCTTCAACAATTGATTTCGCTGACGCTCGCTGAGCCTCAGCGTTAACAATCAGCTAAAACACGACCATTCAACTAGACTATTGACACTCGCCTTACTTCTGTCATGATCCCGTTAACGCCCGTTAATTTTCGTGATCATGGAGATCAGGCATGTTTTTTCTCGGCGGCATGACCATGGGATACCTGCACCCCCCGGCCAAGACCGATAGAGAAGCTGCAACCACGACATCCATTCCCGCGGAGAAGGATCGGCGGCTTCTGGAAACACAGGTGGCAACGGTCAAGCCGCACCCGGGTGCAATAGAGGACCGTTCCTTGCTTTGGGCTTGGCGAACCCTCGTCTAATCACCAGAGGCGGATTTTTTACACTCCCCTGGCAGGACAGAATTTTATCTCTACCTATCAGATAGAGAAAATACAAAAATGCGATCTACAAAAAGAAAAGCGGAGAAAACGGAGGCAGCACATGGYAGATCTGGGTATCCCGCACGCTCATGTAAATCAGTATCGTCCCGCGCAGACCGCGCGGCCGGCCACGAGGCGTAGCAAGATTCAGCTTGTTGTTCACGCTACGCTTGTCACGGCAGCATTTGTCTTCGTTGCTGCTCTCGTCTTCGGCATCTTAGGATAAGGCAAAGAGCGCCGCGGCTGCCGCGCTGAAGATGCCGCTTCGGAACCATCCGTTCCCCCGTTCATTCCCTTAGCACACCCGATGTGAGAAGGAGAATGACGATGAAAGGCATTTTACTCTGGTTGATCGGTATCCCAATCCCAGTGATCATTCTGCTCTATCTCTTCCATGCATTTTAGAGCGGCTTTTTCCCAGGTTTTTTTGAAGGCGCGTCCACCTCGGCGCGCCTTTTTCGTTGACGGATCCAGCGGGCCTGAAGTTCCAACGGAACCAATAAGACGACCTGCCGTTATTTGAGCAGCAAAAACAAAGGAGATCGCCATGCTTTACTATGCACTCGTATTTCTCGTAGTGGCGCTCATTGCCGGCGTATTGGGCTTCGGCGGTATTGCAGGTGCATCCGCATCCATCGCCCAGGTTCTTTTCTTCCTGTTCCTGATCCTTTTCGTTGTCTCGCTGGTCATGCGCCTCATGCGTCGCACCTGAGGACGAATAATATAGGAGCTTAAAGCCGGCGCTCTTGAGCGCCGGTTTTTTGTCGGCGCGCGAGATTGGCCGAACGAGCTCCGCATCCTTTGAAACATCTTGACTTGAATTATCGCAATGGTGTCCAACTTTCCCGGAATGGCTCCAGAAGGGTGGAGGGCGCAGCGGAGCCGTTTACGCACATGGCCCACACAGGTCGCGTTTAAACCGATTCGCATCGTCGGTTGATCGTCGTTTTGATTGTGTTGTCCGGGATCAAGAAACCCCGGCGCTGTTCATGCGGCAGTCATATTTGGCAGTGCAAAAGGCTACGCAAATCATCATAACTTTGCTTGGATCCAGAACCGAACCCATGTCAATTTCCGCCACGTCTCCGAGCCCGTCCCGCGAGTCCGAACCGAAGCAGATCGACCATAACGACTCGATCCGCTCGACCTACCTTTCCATCGAGAACATCAAGGCGATGGCCGCCACCGTAGCCGACCGCGGCGTCGACTCGCTGCCCGCCTTTGCGCCCTTCGATTTCTTCGCGCGGCATAAGGAAAACGAGAAGGAGATCCTGCGGGTCTACCGCACCACGGCAACGGATGTGGAATCCGGTGAAACGATCACCCCCGCGGCGGAATGGCTGCTCGATAACCATTACATCGTTGAGGAAGCGATCCAAGAGATCCGCCGCGACTTCCCGCGGCGCTTCTATCGGGAACTGCCTACGATCAACGTGAACGGCGTCCAGATCCCACGCACCCTGGCGTTGGCTTGGCTTTATGTTGCCCACACTCAAAGCACGATTTCGCAGGAAAGCCTGACGGCCCTCGTCGAAGGCTTCCAGCAGGGTGAAACGCTGAGGATCGGTGAGCTCTGGGCGCTGCCATCGCTCGTGCGCTACGTGCTCGTTGAAAACCTGCGCCGTATTTCGATCCGCGTCGAACGCAGCCGCCGGATGCGCAGGCGCGCCAATGAGGCTGCAGATGAGCTTGTGCGGCTGACCGAGCCGGCACAGGCGGCCGACTATCTCAGATCGCTCGAGTCGCTCGCCGAAGACAATACCTTCGCGACGCAGTTCCTCTACCGCATGCGCGATGGCTCCCAGGCGTCGAGCGTGGCGATCGCATGGCTGGACGAACGCCTTGAAGCGCTCGGTCGCGACACCGAAGAGACGACGATGGCGGAGCACAGCCGCCTGTCCTCCGGCAACGTCACGATGGGCAACATCATTCGCAGCCTTCGCGAGATCGACGACACCGAGTGGTCGGTCTGGGTTGAACAGGTCAGCCACGTCGACAAGCTGCTCTGGGATCATTCCGACTACGGCGATCTCGATTCCGGCTCACGCAACAAATATCGCAAGCAGATCGAAAAACTGGCCAAGCGCTCGCAGCTCTCGGAAATGGAGATCGCCCAGCTGGCGCTCGACATGACCGAGGAGGCAAAGGCCTCCGACGAGCCGCAACCGCACGAACCAAACGTCGGTGGCTTCCTGACCGGCGCGCAAAGACCCAAGCTCGAAGCACGGTCGAACTATCGCCCAACGCTGACGCAGCATTTCGTCCGCACGGTCCGCCGATTCAATTGGCTGTCGATCGCCGTTCCGGTGATCCTGCTCACCATCATCGCCATGGCGATCGTTGGGAAGTTCATGGCGCATGCGGGCATGGGACCGCTTGAGATCGCAATCCTGCTGATCATGTTCTCCCTTCCGGCTTCCGAAGGAGCAACCGGTCTCTTCAACACCGTGCTGTCGTTCTTCGTTACACCGGCCCGCTTGGTCGGCTACGAGTTCAAGGAGGGCATCCCCGAGGAAGCCCGAACGCTTCTGGTCGTTCCCTGCCTCATCTCGAACCGCGACAGCGTCGATGAACTGGTCCGCAATCTGGAAGTTCATTACCTCGCCAACCCGCGCGGCGAAATCTACTTTGCACTGCTCAGCGACTGGCCGGATAGCCAGGTCGAAGAAACCTCGGCCGATCTCGAGGTTCTGGACTATGCCCGCCGCGAGGTCGCGAACCTCTCGGCACGCTATGCCTTCGATGGCAAGACGCGCTTCTACCTCTTGCACCGCCGTCGTCTTTACAATCCATCCGAGGGCGCCTGGATGGGATGGGAGCGCAAGCGCGGCAAGCTGCACGAATTGAACCTGCTGCTTCGCGGCGACCGCGATACGACTTACCTTCCCGGTGCAAATATCGTACCGGCAAACATTCAGTACGTGATGACGCTCGATGCCGACACCCGCCTCATGCGCGATACGGTCACGAAGCTCGCTGGCAAGCTTTACCATCCGATCAACCGTCCGGTCATCAATCCGGCCACGGGCCGCGTCGAAAGCGGCTACGGCGTGCTGCAGCCGCGTGTCACCCCATCGCTGACAACAGGCAAGGATGCATCGGTCTTCCAACGTGTCTTCTCGATCAACCGCGGCCTCGACCCATACGTCTTCACCGTCTCCGACGTCTATCAGGATCTGGCAGGTGAGGGCACGTTCACCGGCAAGGGCCTCTATCATGTCGACGCCTTCGAAGGATCCTTGAAGGGTCGCATCGAGGAAAACTCGGTGCTCAGCCACGATTTGCTCGAGGGCTCGATGGCCCGGTGCGCGCTCGTCACCGATCTAGAGCTCGTCGAAGATTTCCCGACCCGCTACGAGGTCGAGACGTCGCGCCAGCATCGCTGGGCGCGTGGCGACTGGCAGCTGCTGCCGTACATGTTCAACCCGACGCACGGTGTGACCGGGCTCGGCCGCTGGAAGATGTTCGATAACCTGCGGCGCTCGCTGACGCCGATCGCATGGTTCTTCGCTTCGGTGCTCGGCTGGTATTTCATGAGCCCACTCGGCGCGCTGGTCTGGCAGATCCTTTTGATTTTCTGCCTTTTCGTCGCTCCAACCCTCTCGCTGATCCATGGCATCATTCCGCGCAGCAGCGATATCGTTGCCAGTGCTCACCTTTACACGGTCTGGTCTGATATTCGCGCGGCCAACGCTCAGGTAGCCTTGCGGATCGTGTTCATCGCCGATTCCGCTTGCATGATGGCTGATGCCATCGCTCGTTCGCTCTATCGCCTGCTTTTCAGCCACAAACTGATGCTGCAGTGGCGAACGGCAGCGAGCGTTCAGGCCGGCAAGCAGGGAACGATCCCGTCTTACTACAAGGCAATGTGGCACGCGCCAGTGCTGGCCCTCCTCGCACTCGGTTTCGCGGCCCTCTCCGGCGACAACGCCTACCTCGTCGGCGTTCCTTTCGCGTTCCTCTGGATCATCTCGCCGCTGGTCGCCTACTATGTCAGCCAGTCCGCCGAGACCGAGGACCGGCTTGAGGTTGCCGATTCCGTTTCCAGCGAGCTCCGCAAGATCGCGCGCCGCACCTGGCGCTATTTCGCGACGTTCACCACCGCCGAGCAGAACTATCTACCGCCGGACAACGTTCAGGAAACGCCGCACGTGATCGTGGCGACGCGCACGTCGCCGACCAACATCGGGGTCTACCTGCTGTCGGTCGTCTCGGGCCGCCATTTCGGTTGGTTTTCCTTTGAGGAAACCATCGAGCGGCTCGAACAGACGATCGCAACAATCGACAAGATGGAGAAATTCCGCGGGCATCTCTTCAACTGGTATCACACGGATACGCTGGAGACGCTTGGACCGCGTTATGTTTCCGCGGTCGACAGCGGCAACCTCGCCGGCCACCTGATCGCGATCTCGTCTGCCTGTCGCAACTGGGCGGAAGCGCCTTCGGCCCATATGCAGGGCAATCTCGATGGCGTCGGCGATACTGCCGGCATCCTCGCGGAAGTGCTGTCGGAGCTGCCGGACGATCGCAAGACGGTCCGTCCGCTGCGCCGTCGCCTGGAGGAACGCATCATCGGCTTCCAGAATGCGCTGGCTGCGGTCAAGCGCGAGCATGAGTTCGCATCCATCCGCATCATCAACCTGGCCGTACTGGCGCGCGACATTCAGAAGCTCGCCGCCAACCTCGATCACGAGGTGAAGTCTGCGCTGAGCGCCGAAGTCACGCGCTGGGCGGAGTCTCTGGTCAAGGTCTGCGAAGCCCACATTTCAGACAGCACCTTCGATCTGTCCAACATCGATGCGTTGCGTCCGCGCCTGATTGCCTTGCGCGACAAGGCCCGTGACCTCGCCTTCTCGATGGATTTCGGCTTCCTGTTCAGACCTGAGCGACGCCTGCTCTCGATCGGATATCGCGTGGAAAGCGGTGAACTCGATCAGGCCTGCTACGACCTCCTGGCGTCGGAATGCCGGCTCACCAGCCTGTTCGGCATCGCCAAGGGCGATCTGCCGACGGAACATTGGTACCGCCTCGGCCGCCAGGTCGTCCCGGTTGGCTCGCGCGGTGCGCTTGTCTCCTGGTCCGGCTCGATGTTCGAATACCTCATGCCACCGCTCGTCATGCAGGAGCGTGGCGGCGGTATCCTCAACCAGACCAACAATCTGGTCGTGGTCGAGCAGATGAACCATGCGCGCAAGCTGGGGATTCCGTGGGGTATTTCAGAAGCGGCCTTCAATGCCCGCGACCATAACCTGAATTACCAGTACACCAACTTCGGCGTACCGTCGCTCGGCCTGAAGCGTGGCCTCGGCCACAACGCAGTCATCGCGCCCTATGCGTCGATCCTTGCCAGCCAGTACGATCCTGACGCGGCGCTGGAGAACCTGCAGCGTCTGCGCAAGCTCGGCGCGCTCGGCAAGTTCGGCTTCCACGATGCCGTGGACTTTACGCCGACGCGCCTGCCGGAAGGCAAGACTTGCGCGGTCGTCTATAACTATTATGCTCACCACCACGGCATGTCGATCGCCGCTGTCGCGAACGTTGCCTTCAACGGCCATCTGCGCGAACTATTCCACTCGGATCCAGTGATCGAGGCTGCCGAGCTCCTTCTGCAAGAGAAGGCACCGAGGGATATTCCGGTCATGAGCGGCAAGCACGAGTCCGATACCCCAGCCAGCATCCAGGACGATCTCTTGCGCCCTGAACTGCGCAAGATCTACGACCCCGCCTCGCGCGATCGCGAGCTGGTCTTCCTCTCGAACGGCCACTACTCGCTGATGCTGACCGCAACAGGCGCCGGTTATTCGCGGTGGAACGGCCAGTCGGTCGCCCGCTGGAAAGCCGATCCGACAGAGGATCGCTGGGGCACCTTTATCTTCCTTCGCGATACGGCGACCAACGAATGGTGGTCGACAACGACGGAGCCAAAGAGTGTCGAAGGCGAACAAGCTAAAGTTCTCTTCGCCGACGAAAAGGCGGAGTTCACCAAGACTGTCGGAGATATCACCAGCGAAGTCGAATGCATCGTTGCGACCGAGCATGATGCCGAGGCTCGACGCCTGACGCTCGTCAACACCGGAACGGAAGATCGCTTCATCGAGGTGACGTCGTATCTCGAACCGGTTCTGGCGACGGACGATGTCGATAACGCCCATCCGGCATTTGCCCGGATGTTTGTTAAGACGGAGATCGGCAAGCGTGGTGACGTCATCCGGGTCGAGCGCAACAAGCGCGATCCGAACGAGCCGAATATGGCCGTTGCCCACCTTATCGTCGACAACTCCGGCTCGACGCGGGACACGGAATTCGAAACCGATCGCCGCAAGTTCCTCGGACGGGGACGCAGCCTCGCAAACGCTGCTGCCTTCGACCCGGGCGCGACCCTTTCCGGCACGGACGGCTTCACCCTTGATCCGGTGCTCTCGCTTCGTCGCACCGTCCGCGTACCGCCCGGCAAGAAGGTCACTGTCACTTTCTGGACCATTGCCGCCCCGAGCCGCAATGAGGTGGACCAGGCAGTTGATCGGTACCGCCACGCCGACGCCTTCAACAACGAGCTCGTCCAGGCCTGGACCCGCACGCAGGTGCAGATGCGCCACGTCGGTGTCACGTCGCAGCAGGCAGCAGCCTTCCAGCACCTCGGCCGCCACCTGGTTTATCCGGATATGTATCTGCGAGCCGATGCTGCCGCGGTCGCGGCCGGGATGCAGTCGCAGTCGTCGCTTTGGCCGCTTGCGATTTCAGGCGATTTCCCGATCTTCACGTTGCGCGTCAACGATGACATGGATCTCGAAATCGTCAGGGAGGCCTTGCTTGCGCAGGAATACCTGCGCTCGCGCGGCGTCACCGCCGACTTGGTCATCATGAACGAGCGGGCGTCGTCCTACGCACAGGACATGCAGCACGCCGTCGACCAGATGGCCGAGAATGTCCGCCGCTTGGGTCAGGCCGATGGCTTGCGCCAGCACATCTTCACGGTCCGCAAGGATCTGATGGAAGAATCGACGTATCACGCGCTGATCTCGGCCTCCCGCGTGACGCTCCATGCCAAGAACGGCAAGATTATCGATCAGATCAATCGTGCCGCCGCACTCTTTTCTCCAAGCAAGGAAGAGCAGCAGGAACTGGAGCGCGCCGATCGCACGAGGACGTCAATCAAGCGGAGCGCCCCGAAACCGGCCGCACGGCCATCGAAGGTGGTCATCGAGGAAGAAGGCGATCTCAACTACTGGAACGGCATCGGCGGTTTTGCCGGCGACGGTCGCGAATACGTCGTGCGCCTTCCCGGGGGCCACGCAACGCCGCATCCGTGGATCAATGTAATCTCGAACGAAAAGTTCGGCTTCCATGTCTCCGCGGAAGGTGCGGGATTCACCTGGAGCGCAAACTCCCGCGATTATCAGCTGACGTCGTGGTCGAATGATGCAGTCATCAACCGCGCCGGTGAAGCGATCTACGTCGTCGATCAAGATAGCGGCGCCGTCATGACCCCGTTCGCAAACCTCTCGGATCGCCAAGACATACGATTCGAAGCGCGACATGGTCTGGGCTATTCGGCCTTTTCCAGCGTCCAGAACGAGATCGCACTCGAGGTTACGCAGACCGTCGATCGCGAGAAACCGGTTAAGTTGCAGCGAATCCGGCTACGCAATACCGGCTCCAAGCCAAGAAAGCTGCGGATCTACGGCTACGTCGAATGGATTCTCGGCAACAATTCGCAAAGGTCCGCACCGTTCATCCTCTCGGAACACGACGCGGAAACCGGCGCGCTGTTTGCAAGCAATAACTACAGCATCGACTATTCCGGTCGTGTCGCTTTCTTTGTGGCCAGCGAGAAACCATCGAGCTTTACCGCCAGCCGCCGGGAATTCATCGGCAAGAAAGGTACGATCCAGGCACCGCGTGCATTGAGCTTGGGAACCAGCCTTTCAGGCGCTACAGAACTCGACGGCGACCCGGCAGCGGTTCTGGCGTTCGATATCGAGATCGCACCGGACGAGGAGCGCGACGTCTGCTTCTTCCTCGGCGACACGAAGACGAAGGCGGAAGCGCGGGCGGTGATCAACGATATCCGCAAGGTCGCCTTTGACGATGTTGTCCAGGCAAATCGTGCCTTCTGGCAGGCGTTCACCGGAAAGGTGCAGGTTTCCACGCCCGATCAGGGCATGAACAATCTGATCAACACGTGGCTCCCATACCAGAGCCTCGGCTGCCGCATCATGGCGCGCACGGCCTTCTACCAGGCAAGCGGCGCCTTCGGCTTCCGCGACCAGCTGCAGGATACGTTGGCATTCGTCATCCATGAGCCGTCGATCGCTCGCAAGCAGATCCTGAATGCCGCCTCGCGTCAGTTCCGCGAGGGGGATGTGCAGCACTGGTGGCTGCCAGGCACTGGTGCCGGCGTTCGGACGATGATTTCAGACGACGTGGTTTGGCTCGCTTACGCGATCCATCACTATTGCAGCGTTACGGGAGACAAGAGAGTCCTCGACGAACAGCTCGCTTTCCTGGAAGGGCCAGCACTCCTCGAAGGGCAGCACGACTCCTTCTATCTGCCGGAAGTCTCCGAAGACAAGGTGAGCGTTTACGAACACGCGGCCCTCGCGCTCGATCTCGCCATCGCCCGAACAGGCAAGAACGGCCTGCCGCTCTTCCTCGGAGGCGATTGGAACGACGGCATGAACCGTGTCGGCATTGGCGGGCAGGGCACCAGTGTCTGGCTTGGCTGGTTCCTGGCAGGCGCGCTCCGTTCGTTCTCGGCATATGCGGAAGAGCGCGGCGACAAGGCGCGCGTCGAACGGTGGACCCAGCACCTGACCACCCTCAAGGCCGCACTCGAGACCGTTGCCTGGGATGGCGCCCACTACCGGCGTGGCACGTTCGACGACGGCAGCTTGCTTGGCTCCAAGGAAAGCCTCGAATGCCAGATCGATTCCATCGCCCAATCCTGGAGCGTGCTATCAGGGGAGGGAGATCCGGCGCACTCGGCGAAGGCGATGAATTCCGTGCTGGAGAAATTGGTCGATCCGGAAGCGCGGATCATCCGGCTCTTCACGCCGCCCTTCGCAAACTCGGCTAAGGATCCTGGTTACATCAAGGCCTACCCGCCGGGTGTTCGTGAAAACGGTGGCCAATACACCCATGCCGCGACCTGGGTCGTCCTGGCGCTGGCTGAACTTGGCCGCGGCGATGATGCCCTGCGTTGCTTCGATCTGCTCAATCCGATCAGCCATGCGCGCGATCCGGCTTCGGCAGAGCACTATCGCGTCGAACCCTACATCATCGCGGCTGACGTCTACGGTGAGGGCGCGCTTAGCGGGCGCGGCGGTTGGACCTGGTATACCGGCTCGGCCGGTTGGCTCTATCGCGCGGTGATCGAGGGCATCCTCGGCATCCGGGTGAGGGATGGCCGCTTGTACGTGCGTCCCGCACTGGCAAGCACATGGGACGGCTTCTCCGCCGAGATTGAACGCGCAGGTGCTAAATACCTCATTTCGGTCTCAAAATCGTCCCATCCGAGAGGTTATGATGTGATCATCAATGGACGCGAAGTCACCGATCCCGACGAGGGATATCCGGTCGGATAACAGCATTTTTCCTGGCTAATCATCCGGCGATTCGTTGCGGCCAAAAGGGAACCCTTTTGGCCGCAACTGCGTTTGCAAATCGGAAGAGCAGGAGAATTCCATGGCAATAGCGCGCGGGGCGACGATCGGCGCCAAGCAGAGTTCTGTGACGGTAGCGCCGGCGAAGCGCGATACGCGGTTGGACGTTCTGCGCGGGCTCGCGCTCATCACGATTTTCATCAATCATGTTCCCGGTCAGATTTTCGAGAACCTTACAACCAAGAATTTCGGCTTCTCGGATGCCGCCGAGGCGTTCGTTCTGATTTCAGGTATTGCCGTCGGCTTGGCCTATGGCACGCGGTTTGAGCCAAGCGCGTGGCTTCACACCGCAGTGAAGGCCACGAAGCGGGCGTTCACTCTTTACCTGGCTCACATGATAACGACGTTCATGACACTTGCCCTGTTCCTGACGGGTGCCTGGGTCTTCCACCGCCCCGGCCTTCTGTGCGAGATCAATATTCTTGCTGTCCTCACCAATCTGAAGGCTGGTATTCCCTCGCTCGTGCTGCTGGGACATCAGATCGGCTACAACAACATCCTCCCGATGTATGGGGCATTGATGCTGATGGTGCCAGTCATCCTTCTGCTCAACGCGGCAAGTCCTCTTCTCGCTTTGGCCGTCTCCGGCACCGTTTGGCTCTTTGCAGGCACCTACGAGATTGCGCCCCATAACATGCTGATTGAGGGCTATTGGTTCCTCAATCCACTGTCCTGGCAGTTCCTCTTCACGATCGGCATCGTCGGTATGATGCATGTCCGCAGCGGCGGCAAACTGCCGCAGCACCCGGTCCTCTTTGCCGCTGCCGCCGCTTACGTCGCATTGTCCTTCGCCTGGGTGGTCGGTCAACTCTGGAGCTTTGGGATTGCGTTGGCAGCGCTCGGTCTGCCGCCGGTGCTGACCGGTTTCGACAAGACGTTCCTGTCCCTGCCGAGGCTGTTGCACGTTCTGGCGCTGACGTATCTCGTCATCAATATTCCGGCAATCTCGCGCCTGCTTCGCCGGTCCGCAGACAATCCGCTGACCATTCTCGGCCGCCACTCGCTGAACATCTTTGTCGCCGGCACCATTCTGGCGATGGTTGGCCAGGTGGTGCTCTACATCAACAACCACGACCGGATCGTCGGCCCGGTCTTCGTTGTTATCGGCATCGCAATCCAGTTTGCCTACGCCTACCATCTTGAACGCAAGCGCATGCTCGAGACAGGCGGCCGAGACAGGTTGCCCAACCGAACGATGGTGCCGGTTCCTGTCCGCGTCGATCGTTCGCGGGATCGGCGCTAGACGGCGGTGGCATCAGGCTGCTGGAAGATCGCAAGTCCGCCGCCACCAGCCGCATCTGATCGCAAAAACCTTGACTCCTGTGGAAAACCTTCTAAGAGCAACGGCGGAAAAGGAATATCCATGGTTCGCGACGAACACGCCATTGCTGCATGCAATGACCGGGCACAAGGTGCCGGGATGGATATTGCCGTTCCGGTTTCTTCCAAAACCAAGGCCAAAACGACGACGAAAACCGTCTGACGTCTCTGGCCTGCCGCTCTCTCCCCGGCCCGGCTGGGGACAAGGAAGCCGCGATATTTGCGCGCTTTCCCCCTCACCGGACAAGAGGAGAGAAGAGAAAGAGAGCTTGAGAAATGGGTTTTAAAGTTGCAGTTGCGGGCGCGACCGGGAATGTTGGCCGGGAAATGCTCAATATCCTCTCCGAGCGCGGTTTTCCTGCCGATGAAGTCGTAGCGCTTGCGTCCGCACGCTCGCAGGGCACCGAAGTGTCCTACGGCGACAAGACGCTGAAGGTCGCCAACCTCGACAACTACGATTTCTCCGATACTGACATCTGCCTGATGTCGGCCGGCGGCGAAGTTTCCAAGAAGTGGTCGCCCAAGATCGGCGCCCAGGGTTGCGTTGTCATCGACAACTCCTCGGCGTGGCGTTACGACGCCGATGTGCCGCTGATCGTTCCGGAAGTGAACCCGGACGCTGTTACCCAGTTCAGCAAGCGAAACATTATCGCAAACCCCAACTGCTCGACTGCGCAGCTTGTCGTCGCTCTCAAGCCGCTGCACGACTTCGCCAAGATCAAGCGCGTCGTCGTTTCGACCTACCAGTCCGTTTCCGGCGCTGGCAAGGACGGTATGGACGAGCTATTCAACCAGACGCGCGCCGTCTTCGTCGCGGATCCGATCGAGAACAAGAAGTTCACGAAGCGTATTGCCTTCAACGTCATCCCGCACATCGACGTCTTCATGGAAGACGGCTACACGAAGGAAGAGTGGAAGGTTCTCGCCGAGACCAAGAAGATGCTCGACCCGAAGATCAAGGTGACCTGCACGGCAGTTCGCGTTCCAGTCTTCATCGGCCACTCTGAATCGGTCAACATCGAATTCGAAAGCGAGATCACGGCCGATCAGGCACGCGACATTCTGCGCGAAGCTCCCGGCTGCCTCGTCATCGACAAGCACGAGAACGGTGGTTACATCACGCCTTACGAATCGGCTGGCGAAGACGCGACCTATATCTCGCGCATCCGCGAGGACGCGACGGTCGAGAACGGTCTGAATATGTGGGTGGTTTCCGACAACCTCCGCAAGGGTGCCGCTCTGAACGCGATCCAGATCGCCGAGTTGCTTGTCAATCGCGGACTTGTGAAGCCGCGCAAGCAGGCAGCTTGAACCAATTGTTAACTATGGTTTGTTAAGCCCGGCTAAATAAGGTAAGGGCTTTTCTTGGCGCGGGTTTGTCGTTTCGGCTTCCCGCGCTTGCCAAATCAAAGACGGTGACAATATTGCCGAAAGCGGGCCGCTGGCCCGGTTTGAAGGCCAGTCAGATCGGGATATCTCCATGCGCATGACGAAATTTTTGCTGGCAGCTGCCGCCGCCTGCATGCTCCACGCAGTTCCTGCAGCCGCCTCGGCCGCCCAGTGCGGCAACAACGGCGCCGGCTTCAACGCTTGGGTGGACGAGTTCAAGCAAGAAGCCGTTGCAAACGGTGTCAGCCCCTCGGTTCTGGATCGCGCCTTCGCAAACGTCTCCTACAACAGGCCGACCATTGCCGCCGACCGTGGCCAGAAGAGCTTCAAGCTTTCCTTTGATGCATTCATGCAGAAGCGCGGTGGTGCCGCGATCATCTCACGCGGCAAGAGCATGAAGCGCTCCAATGCAGCCCTTTTTGCATCGATCGAGCGTCGCTTCGGTGTTCCTGCCGGCCCGTTGATCGCGATTTGGGGCATGGAAACCGGATTCGGCAGCTACATGGGCAACCAGCATACGCTGTCGGCCGTCTCCACGCTCGCGTATGACTGCCGTCGCTCCGACTATTTCACCGACCAGCTTTATGCAGCGCTGCAGCTGGTCTCTGAGGGTTATCTCAATACCCAGGCGCGCGGCGCAGCGCATGGCGAAATCGGCCAGACGCAGTTCCTGCCGCGCAATGTCGTGCGCTTCGGCGCCGATGGCGACGGCGACGGCCGCGTCGATATGGTCGGTTCTCGCGCTGACGCGCTCGCCTCGACTGCCAACTTCCTGAAGGGCCATGGCTGGCAGGCCGGTGCGGGTTATCAGCCGGGCGAGCCCAACTTCGCGGCCATCGCCGGCTGGAACGCGGCGACGGTCTACCAGCAGGCGATCGCCTACATTGGCCAGCAGATCGACGGAAATTGAGAACAGCTTAGCGTAAGCCAAAAGCGCCGAACCGAGTTCGGCGCTTTTTTGTTTTGGACTTAGACGTCCGGGCGAATGAAGTCGCGAGTTTCGGAATCCATCACCCAGAGTTCGCCGGTCGAGATGTCGAACCAGGCACCGTGAAGCGCGATCTTGCCTTCCTCCTCCAATGCCTTGATGTTCGGGAAGGTCCTGAGATTCTCAATGGAGTTGCGGATCGATACGCGCTCGAGAGCGGTCTGACGCTCAGAAGGCGTCATGACATCGTTGGCGCCGATCTGCTCTGCCGCAGGCTTCACGAGCGACATCCAGCGTCCAATAAAGTCACCGGGTGACAGGGGTTCTGCACTTGGATCGAGAGCGGCCCTGATGCCCCCACAGCGCCCGTGACCCATGACAACGATATCTGCAACCTTCAGAGCCTGAACCGCAAATTCCAGCGCAGCCGAGGTGGCATGGAAATGGCCGTCCGGCTCGTAGGGCGGCACCATATTGGCCACGTTGCGGATGACGAACAGTTCGCCGGGACCGGCATCGAAGATCAGCTCGGGGGCTGCGCGCGAATCCGAACAGGCGACCACCAGCGTACTTGGGTTTTGGCCGTGCTCGGCCAGCGCTTTATAGCGATCGCGGGCGTCCGTGTAACGCCCGTTCATAAAGTTGCGGTAACCGTCGAGAAGGGTGTTTGGAAAACGCTGCATGATCTTCGATTACAGCTTGCGCCCGGCAAGATCAATATCGCACTGCAAGATAGGAAGCGTCGTTAGCCCTTGCGCCTTTGGGCCGGATGCATCAAGCGCCGCATCTGGACCATCGCCATCGGCGATGCCAGGCTCGATGAGTCGCTTGCCAGCGTCAATTCATCGCTGCCCCGCTTCACGGCGCGGGCAAGCACCTCGTAGACGCTTGCCGTTGCAAGCTGAAGCGCCTTCTCGTCCTCCATGCCGGAAAGAAGTCGCGACAGAAACAGCGCGGCAAGAAGATCTCCGAGACCATTCGGCGGCTTGTCGATAAGGCGGTGTTCCGCCAGCAGCGCGTGACGGCCCGAGAGATAGAGGTTCCCCGTGCCACCGGCCATCATCGGCACCGCTGACGTCACCAGCATACGGGAGGGCCCCAGCGACAGGGCGGCGTCCATAATCGCCGTATTGTCCTCCAGCGGGGCGCCTGCAAGCCAGGCCAGTTCGTATCGATTGGGCGTCGCTAGCGACGCCAGTGGGATCAGATAATCTCTGATCGCCTCTGCCGTTGTCTGTGGTACGTAGAGACCGCCCAGATCCCCCATGACCGGATCGCAGACATAGAGCAGGTCCGGCTTGCGCTCTCGCAAAGCCGTTACGAGCCGGGCAACCGAGCGCGCCTGCGCGGCATTGCCGAAATAGCCGGAAAGAACCGCCTTCACCTCGCCGATCCAGGGCGCGCGAATGAGATCGTCGATGGCCGCCTCAAAATCGCTTTCGGTGAACGTTAGTCGCGTCGACCGACCGTGACCGGGATGCCACGGAAGCACGATCGTCGGCAGCGCCCAGACCTGATGACCAAGCGTCTCTAGTGCAAAGACCGCTGCACGATTTCCGACGGAGCCGCGCACAACGTGGCTGGAGATAACGATGACAGTTCCTGCGGCATTTTCCGACATGATGCTCGACTCGGCTTCCAATGAGTGTTGATCCCCTTTTTGCGGCTTCACTGTCAACTGCCCTTCATGCAGGCATGCCAACGTCGCCCCTCAAGAATTTCCACATACTCACGGCGAACCAAAAATCTTTCGAAAATTTGCGTCCCGGCGGCTAAAAACGCATGAAAGCTGCCTCGGGATGCCGTCTTTTAGAGATTCTTTCGTCAAATCTTCTGCTAACTTGCGCCAAATCGAGGAGATGAGGAGTATCTGCGATGGCTGGCCGAAACAATCCGAAGCGCGAAAAACAACTGGAGAGCGCGACCAAGATCGCGGCGGCAACAGGGGAAGCCTACCTCAATCCCGAGTTCCTGTTCGGCCGTGCCAGCGGCGACGACCTGGAACGCTACACACCGGAGATGCTGGCACTCTCGGCCATCCATTCCACCAAGGAACTCGCGGCCTGGGGCAGCAATTCAGCTCGGATCACCATCGAGACCATCGCCGATGTGGAGCCCGACGGCGTTGCCGTATCCGTTCTCACGGTCACCGACCACAACATGCCGTTCCTGTATGAATCGGTAATGGGCGAAGTCACCAGCAGCTATCGCGACCTCTACATGGCCGTGCACCCGATCCTGGTGATGGAGGACGGCAAAGCGCCGGAACTTTACTCCGCCGATCTCCCGAGCGAGCCAGCCAATCGCGTCAGCCATATCCAGCTGCACCTTGCCCCTTTAACGACCGCGCAGGCCGCAGACCTCATCAAGCGGATAAAGACGGTGGTCGAGCAGGTGCGCGTGACGGTTTCCGACTGGAGGCCGATGCTGGACAAGCTCGGAACCGTGATCGATGAACTTTCCGCTTACAATGCCAGCCGCCGGAAAGCGGAACGGGATGAAGCGCTTGCCTTCCTGACGTGGCTGCGCGACGCGAACTTCACCTTCCTCGGAATGCGCGAATATGTCTATTCCGGCAAGGGCGCGAGCGCGAAGGTTGAGCGCGACAAGGGCACCGGCCTCGGTATTCTTTCGAACCCCGACGTCCTCGTTCTGCGCACCGGCAAGGACGCCGTTACGACCACGCCTGAAATTCTGGCTTTCCTCGATGGTCCGGATTTCCTGATCGTCACCAAGGCCAACGTCAAGTCGATTGTCCATCGCCGCGCCTATATGGACTATGTCGGTGTCAAGCGCTTCGATGCCAACGGGAATGTGACCGGCGAGTTGCGCATCGTCGGTCTCTTCACCTCGACCGCCTACACGTCGCTCGCCAGCGATATCCCGTTGCTCCGCTCCAAGATCGAACGAGTGAAGGAACATTTCGGCTTTGACCCCATGAGCCACTCCGGCCGCATGTTGGACAACACGCTGGAATCCTATCCGCGCGACGACCTCTTCCAGATCGATACGACGCTTCTGGCGAGCTTTGCCGAACAGATCAATGATCTCGCCGATCGGCCGCGCGTGCGGGCGCTGCCGCGCATCGATCACTTCGATCGTTTCGTTTCCGTGATCGTCTATGTGCCGCGCGAAGAATACGATTCGATCGTGCGTGAGAAGATCGGAGCCTATCTGAAGACCGTCTATGACGGCCGTGTCTCGGCCTACTACCCGGCCTTCCCTGAAGGCGGCGTTGCGCGCGTCCATTTCATCATCGGCCGGTCCGGGGGCAAAACCCCACGCGTGCCACAGGGAAAGCTGGAGGAGGCCATCCGCGCGATCACCGCGCGCTGGGATGACCGCTTCGAGGCGCTTGCCGGACCGAAGGCGCCGCGCCTGCAGGTAAGCCATGCCTTCCAGGATCTCTTCCCGCCGGAAGAGACCTACTATGATCTCGAGGACATCGCCGCCTGCGCGGCTGGCGAACCCATCCGTATTGCGTTCTACACGCGGGAAAAGGATGGGATCGAACTGCTGTGCCTGAAGATTTTCCATTCCGGCGGCCAGCTCGCTTTGTCCCGCCGCGTGCCATTGCTTGAAAACCTCGGCTTTAATGTCATCAGCGAAGGAACATTCGATATTGATGTCACCCTGCCAGGCGGCTCGGAAAAGCTGGTCGTGCTGCACGACATGGAGCTCGAGGCCCGAGGCGGTATCGAGATCGACCTTCACCGCCACGGAGCAACCTTGGAAGAAGCCTTCCTTGCAGCGTTCGGCGGGCTGATTGACAATGACAACTTCAACCGCCTGATCGTATCGGCGGGTCTGACCGCACGCGAAACCAGCGTTCTTCGCGCCTACGCACGCTATCTGCGCCAGGCCGGCATCCCTTATTCGCTCGACTATATTGCAACGACGCTCGATAAATACCCGGCAATCGCGGCGATGATCTTCCGGCTGTTCCACGACACGCTTGATCCCAAGATCACCGACAAGGCGCGGATGAAGAAGGCAAGCGAACAGCACGAAAAGATCGAAGCAGCACTCTCCGACGTGCCGAGCCTCGATGACGATCGGATCCTGCGGCGCTACGTCAACGTCGTGGACGCAACCCTGAGAACCAACTACTTCCAGCGCAATCCGGACGGCTCCCCGAAAGCGATGCTGGCCTTCAAGCTTGATCCCAATCTGGTCGACGGGTTGCCGGAACCCCGACCATTCCGCGAGATGTTCGTCTATGGCGTCGAAGTCGAGGGCGTGCACCTGCGCTTCGGCAAGGTGGCGCGTGGTGGCTTGCGTTGGTCCGATCGTGCGGAAGACTATCGCACCGAAGTCCTCGGGCTCGTGAAGGCACAGCAGGTCAAGAATGCCGTTATCGTGCCAGTCGGTGCAAAGGGCGGCTTCTATCCGAAGAAGCTCCCGATCGGGGGCAACCGGGATGAGATCTTCAACGCCGGCCGCGAAGCCTACAAAACCTATATCCGCACGCTGTTGTCGATCACCGACAACATCAGTGGCGCCGATATCGTGCCGCCGAAGGACACGGTAAGGCTTGACGGCGACGATCCCTATTTTGTCGTGGCCGCCGACAAGGGGACGGCCACATTCTCGGATACCGCCAATGCGCTCGCCCAGGAGGCCGGCTTCTGGCTGGACGATGCCTTCGCCTCGGGTGGCTCGGCTGGCTACGATCACAAGAAGATGGGCATCACCGCCCGTGGTGCTTGGGAAACCGTGAAGCGCCACTTCCGCGAAATGGACATCGACATCCAGACCACGCCGTTCACCGTTGCGGGCGTCGGCGACATGTCCGGCGATGTGTTCGGCAACGGCATGTTGCTGTCGCCAAAAATCCGGCTGGTCGCCGCTTTCGACCATCGTGATATTTTCATCGACCCCGACCCGAATATGGAAAAGACGCTTACCGAGCGCCGGCGGCTTTTCAATCTGGCCCGATCGAGCTGGCAGGATTTCGACAAGGGGGTCCTTTCGAAAGGCGGCATGGTCATTTCGCGATCGGCGAAGTCCGTGACGCTGACGCCGGAAGCGGTAGCCGCAATCGGTATAGACAAGGCCGTTGCGACGCCTTTCGAAATCATAACGGCCATTCTGAAGAGCCCCGTCGATTTGCTGTGGTTCGGCGGTATCGGCACCTACGTCAAAGCGCCGTCTGAAACAGACGCCGAGGTCGGCGATCGCGCCAATGACCCCATTCGTGTCGCGGCGGAAGACGTGCGCGCCAAGGTGATCGGCGAGGGCGCGAATCTTGGCGTCACGCAGAAGGGACGTATCGCCTATGGCCTGAGAGGCGGGCGCTGCAATTCCGACGCAATCGACAATTCGGCCGGCGTCAACACGTCGGACGTCGAGGTCAACATCAAGATCGCTCTTGCCGCGGCAATGCACGATAACCGTCTCACACGGGCGAAGCGCGACCAGCTGCTGTCGTCCATGACCGACGAGGTCGGCAAGCTTGTGCTCCGGAACAACTATCTGCAGTCTCTGGCGATTTCGCTGACCGAGCGTAAGGGTACAGCCAACGGGCTGGAACTTGCCCGGCTCATGACGGTGCTCGAAGGCGCCAAGCAATTGAACCGCAAGGTCGAGACGCTACCCGACGACACCGTCCTTGCTGAGCGCTATGCAGCAGGCAAGCCTCTGACGAGACCCGAGATTGGTGTTCTGCTTTCCTATGCCAAGATCGTCTTGTTTGACGCTCTGGCCGCTAGTGATTTGCCTGATGATCCCTATTTCGCTGCGACGCTTTCCAACTACTTCCCCGCAAAAATGCGCAAGACGAACGCGTCCGATATCGACGCCCATCGTCTGAAACGGGAGATCATTGCCACGGTGCTCGCCAACGAGGCCATTAACCGCGGCGGCCCCGGCTTCGCCGTTAGCATGATGGATGCCACGGCGGCATCCGCGCCGGAGGTCGTTCGGGCGGCAATCATTGCCCGTGATGGCTTCGATCTCGGACGCCTTTGGACGGACACGGATGCGTTGGACGGCAAGATCGGCGGCCAGATGCAGAACCGCATCTACGAAGAGATCAGCCACACCTTCACCGTCCTGACGCGCCTCCTTCTGAAGACACAGATGGCCAAGGGCGATATCGCCACCACTATTGAGAGGCTTCAGGCAGCCCTCAAGAAGCTCAAGCCGATATTCGCCAACCAGACAGTGCCCGAGCTTGAGGCACGTCAGCAGGAGTATCGCGAGGCTGGGGTGCCGGATAAGCTGGCCGCCGAGATTTCGGGGCTGCTTGGCTTTGCGCTGGTACCCGAGATCATGCAGATCGCCGAACGCACGGGCGAACCGCTGGCGCGTGCCGCGGAAAGCTATTTCGCCGTCTCCCAGACATTCCGGATCGGACGGTTGCTCGCCGCCGGATCTCGCATCGTCACGGCCGACCACTACGAAAATCTGGCGTTGGCGCGCAGCATCGACCAGATCGCAAGCGCGAGACGCGATATCGTGATTTCGGCACTTGCTAACCATGGGAAGGACAAGCTTCCGGTCCAGGCTTGGCACGCCGGCGATCGCATCAGGATCAACCGGATTGCCGAGGAATTGTCTGGGTTGAGTGACAGCGGCGATCCGAACCTTGCCCGGATCACGGTTGCCGCAGGCCTGTTGACTGACCTTGCGCGAGACGGAACGAGGTGAGAGAGTTCCGCTCGGAATCAGGAGCGGACTGTGAATCGCATCGACTGGACGGGAACTCAGCCGGCTAGGGCATCGGAGAAGGGCATCTGGGGCTGGATGCTCTTCGACTGGGCAGCTCAGCCGTTCTTCACTGTTGTAACGACCTTCATTTTCGGCCCTTACTTCGTGTCCCGGCTGACGGCCGATCCGGTCTCTGCCCAGACGATGTGGAGCAACATGGCGACGATCTCCTCGGTGATCATTGCCATCTTGTCGCCTGTCCTCGGGTCGATCGCGGATCAATCCGGCGCGCGAAAGCCGTGGATCGCCTTCTTCGCCGTCATCAAGATTGCGAGTCTCTTCGGTCTCTGGTTCGCCGCACCCGGTTCGCCTCTGATCTACCCCATGACATTCATGATCCTGGCTTCGGTCGCCGCTGAGTTCTCGATCGTCTTCAACGATTCCATGATGCCGCGGCTCGTCGGCAAGGAAGAGGTCGGCAAACTGTCGAATACGGCCTGGGGCCTCGGTTATCTCGGGGGCATGATCGTCCTGATCGCGGTCGTGGTCCTGCTTGCGGGAAGCCCCCAATCAGGGAAGACAATTCTTGGTCTTGAGCCCTTGTTCGGCCTCGATCCGTACAAGGGCGAGGATGCCCGCATCACTGGGCCGATTTCGGCCATCTGGTACCTGATCTTTATTCTTCCGATGTTCTTTTTCACGCCTGATGTCAGCAAGGGCCTTCCGTTTGGCGCCGCTGTGCGCACCGGCCTTGCGGAGCTGAAAAGCACGCTTGGCGAACTCAAGCGTCGTCGTGGCATCGTTCGTTTCCTGATCGCCCGCATGATCTATCAGGACGGCGTCAACGGACTGCTGATACTCGGTGGTGCCTTTGCTGCCGGAATGTTTGGATGGGCAACGGTCGAGATCGGGATCTATGGGATCATACTCAACGTCGTTGCGATCTTCGGCTGCATCATTGCAGGCAGGGTCGATCGGCGGATCGGCTCCAAATCGACGATCGTCATCAGTCTGGCAATGCTCTTGCTTGCCACCATCGGCATTGTGTCGACATGGCCGGGATACACGCTCTTTGGCTTGCTTGCGCTGCCAACCGCAGATTCCGGCGGCCTCTTCGGTACGGCAGCGGAGAAGGCATACGTTGCCTATGGTCTGCTGGTCGGCCTTGCCTTCGGTCCGGTCCAGGCGTCGTCGCGCTCCTACCTCGCACGAAGCGTGAGCCTGAACGAGGCCGGTCGCTACTTTGGCATTTATGCGCTTTCGGGGCGCGCCACGAGCTTCATGGCAACGCTGTTTTTTTCCATCGTGACCTTCACGACTGGCTCGTCGCGGCTTGGAATGGCAACCCTGGTGCTCTTCCTGGCAGCGGGACTGATCCTGCTTGTCCGTACGCCCTATCCCGCGGACAGGGCGTAACGGCAAAGGCCACCGGTCAGTGGCGGAAGTGCCGCATACCGGTAAAGACCATCGCGACATTGTGCTCGTTGGCAGCGTCGATCACTTCCTGGTCGCGCATCGACCCGCCCGGTTGGATAACAGCCGTCGCGCCGGCTGCGATCATCGACAGCAAGCCATCGGCGAAGGGCAGGAATGCCTCAGAGGCAACAGCCGAACCGCGCGTCAACGGCTCTGCGAGACCGAGCGCTTTGGCCGCCTCCTCGGCCTTCAGGCCAGCAATACGTGCAGAATCGACGCGGCTCATCTGGCCCGCGCCGATGCCAGCCGTCTGGCCGTCCTTCGCATAGACCACGGCGTTCGACTTGACGTGCTTGGCAACCTTGAAGGCAAATTTCATGTCTTCGAGTTCCTGATGGGTCGGCGCCCGCTTGGTAACCACCTTCAGCTCCAGATCCTCGACCATGCCGTTGTCTCGGCTCTGCACGAGCAGTCCGCCGGAGACGGTTTTCGCCGTCAGGCCTGAAGACCGCGGATCCGGCAGGCCGCCTGCGGTCAGAAGCCGGAGGTTTGCCTTGCGCGCAACGATGGCTTTCGCCTCTTCGGTCACGTCGGGCGCGATGATGACTTCGGTAAAGAGCTTGATGATCTCCTCGGCGGTTTGAGCGTCGAGCGTCTGGTTGAGCGCGATGATCCCCCCGAAAGCAGAAACGGAATCGCAGGCAAGCGCGCGCTTGTAGGCGTCGAGCAGGTTGGAACCCGTCGCCACGCCGCAGGGATTAGCGTGCTTGATGATCGCGCAGGCCGCCGACTTCTCCGGCAGGAACTCGGCAACGAGTTCATAGGCCGCATCGGTGTCGTTGATGTTGTTGTAGGAGAGCTGCTTGCCCTGAAGCAGTGACGCCGTGGCAACGCCGGGGCGGTGCTCGCCGGTCACATAGAACGCCGCCTTCTGGTGCGGATTCTCGCCATACCGCATCTCTTCCTTGAGCACACCGCCGATGACGCGATGGCGCGGGGTGTCGATCGAAAGAGCCTCGGCAAACCAGTTGGAGATCATGGCGTCGTAAGCGGCGGTCCGGGCGAAGGCCTTGGCGGCCAACCGCTGGCGGAACGCATAAGCGGTCTGTCCGGCGTCCGAGGCAAGCTGCTCGAGCAGTTCTGGATAGTCCGCCGGATCGGTCAGGATCGTCACGTAAGCGTGGTTCTTGGCCGATGCGCGGATCATCGCAGGACCGCCAATGTCGATGTTTTCGACGGTCGTCGGATAGTCGCCGCCGGCGGCGCGGACATCCTCGAACGGATAAAGATTGATGACCACGAGGTCGATGCCCTCGATACCGTGCGCCTTCATCGCCGCTTGATGATCAGCATCGTCACGGATAGCAAGCAGGCCGCCATGCACCTTGGGATGCAAGGTCTTGACGCGACCATCCATGATCTCCGGAAAACCTGTGACATCGGAAACGTCGGTCACCGCGAGCCCGGCCGCTGCAATTGCCTTGTGAGTGCCACCAGTTGAGAGAAGGCGGACGCCCTTGTCGGCAAGCGCGCGTGCGAGTTCGACGATACCGGTCTTGTCGGATACGGAAAGCAACGCGGTCTTGATGCTGACTTTGTCGGGTGCAGGGATTTTCTTGGAAACAACGGCCATGAGGCTTCTCCGTTTGGTCTTCAGGAGATATCCGGCGAGGGATAAGCGGATGATGGGGCCGCGTTAGCACAGCTTTGCGCCCGCGGAAACAGCCGCTAGCTCTTGCGCGATAAAAACCAGCGTATTTCCGGCCTGTCGGGGTAGGAGAGGCCGATCTCGATCTGGTCAGATCCGCAAATGCCCGAGGCGTCGGCAAAGAAGACGTCCTCGCCGATCAGCACTTCGTTGCCAGGCGAGGAGAACAGCCATGTTTCTCCGTCGGGCGCCGTCATCATGATCGACTCTTTGTCGATTTGCTTCAGGTTGATGGAGGGGTGGGCGTGAAAGCGCGCCACGGCCCGCACTGCCTCTTCGACCTTGCCCTCCGGCGCGAGCAGCCGATCACAGCCGGTCACGATCAGCCCTGTGGCGTTCAGGGTCAGCTCGCGCTCATGCAGGACGCCAAAGGCATTGAGGTAGCCGTCGTGGCTCGACTTGATGACGTCGCGACCGTCATCGGCGAGCGCGCGATCGACATTCACGGTCTCCACGCCGTCTGTAATCACATTCGCAATGAAGTCGGACGGAGCGAAGCGGCTGGATGAGGTGTCGTTGACGGTCACCGTGGTATGCGCGGCAGTCGTTCGGGCAATCTGCACATAACGCCGGCCGGCAAATTTCGGCGATCCGGAATTGACAATAAAGCGATGGCGTCCAGACGACATCTCGAATGACAGGCAACCGGCATGGGCCGTGCGGGACAGACTTCCGGTGGGCGGCAATCCGGTATCGGCAATGACTACCGTTTTACCCGCTGCCAGCCGCTGATAGCGCGAATGCGGCATCGCCTTGAAGGGATCTCCCGCCGTCTCGTCATACCTCAGCAAGGACATTAGCTCTGTCGCAAGGGTCGACGTCGCGCCGTTGAAAAGGGCGAGATCGCCATCCTGATGCCTGAAGAAGCGCAGGGCTGGGTACATGCGGTCGATGCCCGAGATCAACTTCTGCGGCAGGTCATGGCCGAGATTGACGTAGGTTTGCCGCAGCGGGAGGAGATCAAGGAGCAGTTCCAGCCCTACCCGGGGATTGCGTGAGACATGGCCGCCGTCAGGCAGGATCTGGCTGTCGAACTCCTGATCCAAAGCTTCGGCAGCGCGCCGCAGCGCGCCTGCGCGCGTCGGCATTGCAATCGAGGCCATCGCAAGGGCAATCCGCAGCCGAAAGCGAACCTCCCCCGGCGGCGCGTACTTGGCCATTCGCCGCAGGAACCGGACCTGAAAGGCAAGCGACCGCAAGAAGCGGCGATAGAAGCCGCGGTCGGCATTGTGAAGAACCACAGGCGAATGCGAGAGCCAGGAAATAACGCGCTGCGCCGTCACATCGATTTCCCAGGCGATGCCCTCGATGCGGCCGCCATGCAGCGACAGCCAGTCGTTGACAATGGAGCGGGCAACGCTCGAGTGAAGGTCGCTTTTCTTGGTCCGCATATGGCGAAGCCAACCGAAGCCATGAAGCCGCAGTGCGAAGGAACGGGACGGAAGGCTGAAATTGAAGGGCGACTTGCCACCGGTTTCGAGAAGCCGCCCGGCAAGCGGGAAGCGACCGTTCAAAATCTCTTCAGCGACATGCGGATCAACCGCACGCAGATCGGTGGGGGCCACAATCAGGCGCTCGGGGGCGTGGGTCGTGTGGCGGAAGAGACGCAACCGCATGATTGCTCCGCGGCACAGCGTGCGCCGCCAAGCCTCTCTCACATAAAGAGTCGAGAACCCGGACCACATGTTTATTGTCTATTGACCCGCGTCGTTAAGAATAAGTGAACAAGCCCGGAATCCGTGACACTTGCGTATCAAATTATGACAGGTGCTCAACTATGCCAGTTGCCCTGCGATCAGGCAACACGGCGCATCACGACAGCGTAGAAACCGTCAAGACCGCCCGCAAAACCAGCGGGAACCTCCAGCATGTCTGGTGTCGTGCGGAATTCGCCAAGCGCGCTGATTGCTGCTTCGAGCCCGGGCCAGCGCTCAGGATCAACGGCCGCTCGCTCGACTGAAGGCGTATCCGAAAGGACGCGAGCCACGACGTCTTCGCCTTCGGCGGGATCAAGGGAACAATTGGAAAAGACGATCGTGCCATCCGGCTTCAGCAAAGTGATCGCATGGCGCAGCAGCCGCTCCTGAAGCGCAGCAAGCTTCGCTATATCTTCCGGCCCCTTGGCCCAGAGAACATCCGGATGCCGGCGCGTCGTTCCCGTCGATGAGCAGGGCGCATCCAGCAGGATCGCATCGAACAGCTCTGCAGGCTCATATTTCGTCAGGTCGCTGGCGACTGTCTCGGCTTTCAGTCCAAGCCGATCGAGGTTCGCGCGCAAACGCTTGATGCGGTTTTCAGACTGCTCAACCGCAGTAACGTCACCACCGGCGAGAACCAGCTGGGCAGTCTTTCCGCCGGGCGCCGCACATAGATCGGCAACTCGCTTTCCTGTCAAATCACCAAAGAGCTGAGCTGGGATGCTGGCGGCCGCGTCCTGGACCCACCAGTCGCCCTCCGAAAATCCCTCGAGTGAGGGGATGCTGCCCTCGAAGGCAGCCAGACGCACACCACCCGTCGGCAGCGCGAAACCACCCAAACGTTCCGCCCAGCGCTGCGCATCAGCTTTGACGGTAAGATCGATCGCTGCCGGCTCGAGCTGCGATTCAGATATCGATTGCGCCCTTTCCTTGCCGTAAGCCTTTTCGAGCCTTTGAAGAAACCATTCCGGCATCACCGGAATGGTCGCGATCTCAGCAAGGATTTGGTCCTTCTCGCGTCCAAGTCGGCGCAGAACGGCGTTCACCAGCTTTGCAAAGCGACGATTGCGCGGGTCCTGATTTGATTGCTCGACTGCCAGGTCGACCGCAGCATGATCCGGAACATCAAGGTAGAGGATCTGCGCCGCGGCAATCGCAAGAACATGGTGCAGCGCTCGCGCACCTTCGGGAAGCGGCGATTCGAGCAGGCGGGAGATCGCGGCGTCGATGCGCGGCAAATGCCGAAGCGTTGTATTCAGAATGGCGCGGACGAGGGCGCGGTCACCCTCGTTGAGCGCCTTATAGGCCGGATTGCCGTGTTCATTGTCCAAGGCGCCGTCAAGCGAAAGCTTACGGTCCACGACCGCTGCCAGGATCTTTGCGGCGGCGGCACGAACCTGGAATCCGGGCTTTGCCGGACCAGCCACAACGCCCGGATTGGACGACTTTGGTTTTCGAAATGGTTTTTTCTTGCCGTCTGAATTCAAGACCACGGACCTTTCGGCGGTTGTGAACCACCGCGATCAAGACCGGTATTCGGAACCGAGCGCGATTTGCGCATCGGATTAGCAGCGCGCGCCGGCGCCGTCGAGCCATTCATGCCGCCGCGCGCCATTTCCTGCAGCGCCGCAATCCGGTTTTCCGTGTTCGGGTGCGTTGAGAACAGGTTGTCCACGCCAGCACCGGTCAGCGGATTGATGATGAACATGTGGGCAGTTGCCGGGTTTCGCTCGGCATCGTAATTCGGCACGTGCGAGGCGCTACGTGCAATCTTGCCCAGTGCCGAAGCCAGCCACAGAGGATTGCCGCAGATTTCCGCGCCTCGGCGGTCGGCGGAATATTCGCGCGTCCGGCTGATGGCCATCTGAACCATCATCGCGGCAAGCGGCGCGACGATCATCGCCAGCAATACCCCGATGAAACCCAGGGGATTGTTGTTGTTTCCCCGGTTGCCGCCGAAGAAGAAAGCAAAATTGCCCAGCATCGAGATTGCACCGGCGAGGGTCGCCGTAATCGTCATCGTCAGGGTGTCGCGATTTTGCACGTGAGCCAACTCATGGGCCATGACGCCTGCGACCTCTTCCGGCGTCAGTGCGCTCAGCAAGCCGGTGGACGCGGCAACGGCAGCGTTCTCGGGATTGCGACCAGTCGCGAAGGCATTTGGCTGTGGACTGTCGTAGAGGTAGACCTTCGGCATCGGCAGGCCGGCATTGCGCGCCAGATCCCTGACGATCGCGAAGAACTCGGGCGCATTGCGCTCGTCAACCTCCTGCGCGCGATAGGCCGACAGCACCATGCGGTCCGAATTCCAGTAGGAAAAGAAGTTCATCCCAGCGGCGATCACGAACGCGATCATCATGCCGCTCCGCCCGCCGATCAGAAAGCCGACGGCCATGAACAACGCGGTCATGAAGGCAAGCAACATGGCTGTACGGACGAGGTTCATTGCTATCTCCAAAATACCCCTAAGCGGGCCGCGCAAAACCGGAGGGTTTCAATTGAGGCGCCGGCGCTCTATGATTTGGTCATTCACCAGCCATTTTCAATATATTTCGGGCGGAATCGCGTGATGCAGGCAGCGGACAACGACAACAATGAAACCCTGGCGACTGAAGCCGCCGAGGCGCCACGCAAGCTGCTCTCGCCAGCCGCCAAGCGTGCGCTCGCCGAGGCCGAAGAGCGGCGCCGAAACGAAAAGCCGGTAGAAATGCCATCAGAGATAGGTGGCCGCGGCGGCGCTGATCCTTCCCGGTTTGGAGACTGGGAAATCAACGGCAGGGCCATCGATTTCTAAGTAAATATTCCTATTGGCTTTCGCTCGTGGAATTTATTCCTTTCATGAGAGAGATTGCTTCGTTTGTTGCGATGACCCTTCTTGTGACTGCGGTAAACGCCGCGGCGCGCGACGAAATTGAAGGGCCAGTATCAGCCGAAATCCTGAGAGTGATCGATGGAGACACACTGCTGGTCGAAGCGCGCCCTTGGCCGCAGCAGACAATGGAAGTCTATGTCCGTATTCGCGGGATCGACGCGCCCGAGATGCACTCGAGCTGCGCTGACGTAAGGCGCGCGGGAATCGACGCCCGTCACGCCCTGGAAAGCCTTACATCCGGATCCTCCGAGATCCAGCTTACGTAGATCGCAGGCGACGTATTTCGGTCGCATCCTTGCAGATGTAACCCTTTCGGATGGCAGGAATCCGGCTCAGGACCTCTTGGAGGAAGGGATTGTCCAGGCCTATAACGGCGGCCGAAAGCCACGAGAAACCTGCCCGTAGAGAATTGAAGCCGCCCCGATCGCTCGGAGCGGCTTTTGCTTAGGCAGTCGCCTTGTTCTGGCGGTTCGCGATCAGGTCGTCGACAACCGCCGGATCGGCAAGCGTCGAGGTGTCGCCCAGAGAGCCGAAGTCGTCCTCGGCGATTTTGCGCAGGATGCGGCGCATGATCTTGCCGGAGCGGGTCTTCGGAAGACCCGGTGCAAACTGGATCTTGTCAGGTGCAGCGATTGGGCCAATCTCGCCGCGAACATGCTTGACGAGCTGTTGGCGCAGATCATCCGAACCCTCATTGCCGGCCATCAGGGTGACGTAGCAATAAATGCCCTGACCCTTGATCGGGTGCGGATAGCCGACGACAGCAGCCTCCGAGACAAGATTATGCGAAACGAGTGCGGACTCGACCTCGGCGGTACCCAGGCGGTGGCCCGAAACGTTCAGCACGTCGTCAACGCGACCGGTGATCCAGTAGTAGCCGTCCTCATCCCGTCGGCAGCCATCGCCGGTGAAATACTTGCCCTTGTAGGTCGAGAAGTACGTCTGGATGAAGCGCTCGTGGTCGCCATAGACGGTACGCATCTGCCCCGGCCAGCTGTCGGTAATGCAGAGGTTTCCGTCGGCGGCACCCTCAAGCACATTGCCTTCGTTGTCGACCAGCTGCGGTTTCACGCCGAAGAACGGCGTCGTCGCCGAACCCGGCTTCAGATCGGTCGCGCCCGGCAGCGGCGTGATCATGTGGCCGCCGGTTTCCGTCTGCCACCAGGTATCGATGACGGGGCAGCGCTTGTCGCCGACAACATTGTAGTACCATTCCCACGCTTCCGGATTGATCGGCTCGCCAACCGTTCCGAGCAGGCGCAGGCTGGAGCGCGACGAGCGGGTGACGAAGTGGTCGCCGGCACCCATCAGCGACCGGATCGCCGTCGGTGCCGTGTAGAAGATGTTGACCTTGTGCTTGTCGATGACTTCCCAGAATCGGCCCTGATCCGGAAAATTCGGCACGCCTTCGAACATTAGCGTCGTCGCGCAGTTCGCAAGCGGACCGTAAACGATGTAGGAGTGTCCGGTAACCCAGCCAACGTCGGCGGTGCACCAATAGATATCGCCCGGATGGTAGTCGAAGACATACTCGTGGGTCATTGCCGCATAGACGAGATAGCCGCCGGTCGTATGCAGCACACCCTTCGGCTTTCCAGTAGACCCCGAGGTGTAGAGGATGAACAGCGGATCCTCCGCCTTCATCTTCACCGGCGGGCACTCCGGTTTAACCGTGGCGATTTCCTGATGGTACCAGAGGTCGCGACCCGGTGCCCAGCCGGTCTTGCCGCCTGTACGCCGTACGACGAGAACCTTGTCGACGATGACATGCTGACGGGCGGCAATGTGAATTGCCGTGTCTGTATTGTCCTTCAGCGGCACCGGCTTGCCGCCGCGCACCCCTTCATCGCAGGTAACCACGAAGGTGGATTCGCAATCGACGATACGGCCGGCCAGAGCCTCCGGAGAAAACCCTCCGAACACCACCGAATGGACCGCACCAATGCGCGCGCAGGCGAGCATTGCATAGGCAGCCTCGGGTATCATCGGCATGTAGATGGTAACACGATCACCCTTCTTGACGCCATGCTTCTTCATGACGTTCGCCATGCGACAAACATGCTCGTAGAGCTCGTTATAGGTGATCTTCTTGTCGACGTAGGGATTGTCGCCCTCGAAGATGATCGCCGTCTGATTGCCATTCGTCTTCAGGTGCCGGTCGATACAGTTGTACGAAACGTTCGTCTGCCCGTCCTCGAACCACTTGATCGAGACTCGGCCAGTGAAAGACGTGTTCTTGACCTTCGTGTAGGGTTTGAACCAATCGATCCGCTTGCCATGTTTACCCCAGAACTTGTCGGGGTTCTCGACGCTTTCCTCGTACCATTGCTCGTACTTGGCCTTATCGATAAGCGCATGGTTCTTCACCGGCTTTTGCACCGGGTAGATCTTTTCGGACATGAAACTCCTCCTCACTCGGGCACCGGGCGACCAAAAAGCGAAGCAGCCCGGACTGGCTATAGGCATTCATAGCAGGTCACATCTGCCCGGCAATTAGACAAAGGTCATTTCATTCGTGATCAATTGCAATTCTGCATCACTGCGGTTATATAGCGGCATATTTCCCGGACATAGTGGTGACAATCCACGGACCGCGACACCGGCGCGGACGACAGAAGGACTATATCCATGGCTCAACAATTGCTCATGCCGAAGGCGACTGCCATCTGGCTCGTCGACAACACAGCCCTGTCATTCGACCAGATCGCACAGTTCTGCAGACTGCATCCGCTCGAAGTGAAGGCAATTGCCGATGGCGAAGCCGCACAGGGCATCAAAGGTCTCGATCCGATCGCAACGGGTCAGCTTTCGCGCGATGAAATCGCCCGCGCCGAAAAGAACCCTGCGCACAAGCTGAAGCTCTCGGAACCGAAGGTTCGCGTGCCAGAATCCAAGCGCCGCGGCCCGCGCTACACGCCGGTTTCTAAGCGCCAGGATCGGCCGAACGCCATTCTGTGGCTGGTGCGCAACCATCCGGAACTGAAAGACGCGCAGATTTCCCGCCTCGTCGGCACCACGAAGTCGACAATCGAACAGATTCGCGAGCGTACGCACTGGAATTCGGCTAACCTCGCGCCGATGGATCCGGTGACACTCGGTCTTTGCAGCCAGATCGATCTAGACATGGAAGTCGAAAAGGCGGCAAAGGGACGCCCGCTGCCGACAGCGGCCGAACTCGGAGCGACCTTGGAGTCGGCGCATGAAACCGAGCGCCTGACCCGCCATGAGCGCGAAGAGGAGAAGGAAATCGATGCCGATGCCGTCTTCGCAAAGCTCAAGTCGCTGAAATCCTCTCCGAAGGATGAGGACGAAGACGACCAGTATTGATTGCCTACGGTGATCGATCCACAAGGCCCTGCGTAAGCGGGGCCTTTTCTTTTTGTACCTACATCGGCAGCGAACCATATCCACGCTTGCGCAGGGCTTCAGCTATCTCCTCAAGAATGGTGGGGTCGTCGATCGTCGCCGGCATTTTCCAAGGCACGCCGTCGGCGATTTTCTGCATCGTGCCGCGCAAGATCTTGCCGGAGCGCGTCTTGGGGAGGCGCTCGACGGTTATCGCCGTCTTGAACGAAGCGACCGGGCCAATCGCATCGCGGATCAGCTGTACGACCTCCGATTCAATGGCCGATGTTTCCCGTGAAACATTCTTCTTCAGAACGAGAAAGCCGCAGGGGACCTGACCCTTCACCTGATCGGCAATTCCAACCACCGCGCATTCGGCAACATCCGGATGCGTGGCACAAACCTCCTCCATCGCTCCTGTCGACAGCCGATGGCCCGCACAGTTGATGATGTCGTCGGTGCGCGACATGATGAAGAGATAGCCATCCTCGTCGATATAGCCGGCATCCGCCGTTTTATAGTAACCGGGAAATTCAGCCAGATAGGCTGTGTGGAAACGCTCGTCGGCGTTCCACAGCGTGGGCAGGCAGCCAGGCGGCAGGGGGAGTTCGACAACGATATTGCCGAGCGTCCCCGGCTCAACCGCGTGGCCGGCATCATCAAGAACATGAATGCTGTAGCCCGGCATCGGCATGGAAGGGGAGCCATGCTTCACCGGCAGAGCTTCGAGGCCGAGCGGATTTGCCACCATCGGCCATCCAGTCTCCGTTTGCCACCAATGATCGATCACGGGAACATCAAGCATGCGCTCGGCCCACTTCAGCGTTTCGGGATCTGCGCGCTCTCCCGCAAGGAACAGGGCACGGAAATTCGGCATCGGATAGGCCTTGAGACGAACCCCATCGCTATCCTCCCGTCGAATGGCACGGAAAGCGGTAGGCGCCGTAAAGAGAACGCGGACATCGTGCTCTGAAGCGATGCGCCAGAAGACGCCGGCATCCGGTGTACCAACTGGCTTTCCTTCGAATATCACGCTGGTCGCGCCTGCCAGCAGCGGTGCATAAACGATGTAGGAATGGCCGACGACCCACCCGATGTCGGAAGCCGCCCAGAACACTTCGCCCTGCTTGATGCCGAAGATATTTGCCATCGACCAATGGAGGGCGACCATGTGACCGCCATTGTCGCGCACGACCCCTTTCGGCTGGCCCGTCGTGCCTGAGGTGTAGAGAATGTAGAGTTCGTCCGTCGCACTGACGGGAATGCACTCAACGGTCACACCACGATTTCTCGCGACAGTAGTGTCGAAATCCTCGTCGCGACCGGCTGTGAGATCAGCTGCAAGCTGCGGCCTCTGCAAGACAAGGCAGTGGGCCGGCTTCGACTTCGAAATGGCAATCGCCTGATCGACCAAGGGCTTGTAGGGCACGATCCGTCCCGGCTCGAGCCCGCAACTTGCCGTGATGATGAGCTTCGCCCCCGAATCGTCGATACGGGCCGCGAGCTCATTTGCCGCAAAGCCACCGAACACGACGGAATGGACCGCGCCGATGCGCGCGCAGGCAAGCATTGAGAAAACTGCCTGCGGGACCATCGGCATATAGATGATGACGCGGTCACCCTTTGCGATTCCACGTTGCCGGAGCGTTGCTGCAATGGCACTGACTTCAGCAAGGACGTCACCATAGCTAAACACAGCCTTGGTGCCGCTAATCGGGCTATCGTAGATAAAGGCGGTATCGTCACCACGGCCCGCTAGAACGTGCCGATCGAGACAATTGTAGCAGGTATTGGTTTCGCCCCCGGCAAACCAGCGGCCGTATGGACCACCTTCTCGCGAAAAGGTCTGCGCCGGCGGTTTGAACCAGTTGATTTCTGCCGCCGCCTCGCGCCAAAAAGCCTCCGGATCGTCCTTCCACCTGGAATAGGTCTGGCGATAGCTTCCCTGCATCTGCTCCTCCCCAGGACACGCAAATTATCCTATCAATCTAGGAGAGGCATGGCAGGAGAGAAAGCCCGACGAAAGGAGCGTATCAGCGGGCACCGAAGATCGCGGAGCCAACGCGAACGCTGGTCGCGCCAAAGGCAATCGCGGTTTCGTAGTCGCCGGACATTCCCATCGAGAGTTTCTCGACGCCGCAAGCCTTGGCGAGCCTGGCAAGCAACGCGAAATGCGGACCCGGATTCTCGTCCGCCGGCGGAATACACATCAGGCCTTCAATGGCGAGGCCGAGTTCGTCGCGGCAAAGAGCGACAAACGCTACTGTATCATCAGGGGCAATTCCTGCCTTCTGCGGCTCAAGCCCGGTATTCACCTGAACATAGAGGCGAGGGGTCTTCGCCTGACGCTTCATTTCGTCGGCGAGCACAAGGGCGATCTTTTCCCGGTCGATGGTTTCGATGACATCGAACAGCGCGACTGCCTCGGCCGCCTTGTTCGACTGCAGAGGGCCGATGAGATGAAGTTCAATGCCTGACGTCTCGGATTTCAGTTCAGGCCACTTTCCCTGGCTTTCCTGAACCCTGTTTTCCCCGAAGATCCGTTGCCCGGCCTGAATTGCCGGGCGGATCGCGTCTGCGTCGAATGTCTTTGAAACGGCGACAAGCTGAACCGAACCGTCGGGCCGTTTCCCCTGCTGCTCGGCCGCGGAGATACGCGAGCGCACGTCGTTCAATCGCTCTTCAAGTTCCATCACTCGCCTCGACATGACTGCATGAGAAGATGGCAATGCACTAAACGCCCCGACTGTGCTTGCCAAGGCCCACGCGCCCGAAATAGTGGCCGGCGGGCCGAGATCGGACGCTTGCGGCGCCCGTAAAACTTGACGCTACCGTGGTTTCATGGTGAAGGTCACCACCAACTTCCCCTGATCTTTCGGAAATACGAATACCATGGCAACCGAACGTTATAACCCGCGTGATGCTGAACCTCGCTGGCAGCAAAAATGGAACGAAGCGAAGGTCTTCGAGACCGACAACAGCGATCCGCGCGAGAAGTATTACGTCCTCGAGATGTTTCCGTATCCATCCGGCCGCATCCACATGGGCCATGTGCGGAATTACGCAATGGGCGACGTCGTAGCTCGCTATAAGCGCGCTCGCGGCTACAACGTTCTACATCCCATGGGTTGGGACGCCTTCGGCATGCCGGCTGAAAATGCGGCAATGGAGCGCGGTGTACATCCGGCCTCCTGGACCTACCAGAACATCGCATCGATGAAGTCCCAGTTGAAGGCGATGGGCCTCTCACTGGATTGGAGCCGCGAATTCGCAACCTGCGATGTCGCCTACTACCAGCACCAGCAGCATCTTTTCCTAGATTTCCTCGAGAAGGGACTCGTCTACCGCAAGCAGTCGAAGGTGAACTGGGATCCGGTCGACAACACCGTTCTCGCCAACGAACAGGTGATCGACGGACGCGGCTGGCGTTCCGGTGCCCTGGTTGAGCAACGGGAACTGACGCAGTGGTTCTTCAAGATCACCGACTTCAGCCAGGATCTGCTCGAGGCATTGGACACGCTTGATCAGTGGCCGGAAAAGGTCCGATTGATGCAGAAGAACTGGATCGGTCGCTCGGAAGGCATGATGCTGCGCTGGGAGATCGTCCAGGAGACGGCTCCGGCCGGAGAAACCGAGATCGAGGTCTACACGACCCGTCCGGACACGCTATTTGGCGCCTCCTTCCTGGCTATCGCAGCCGACCATCCGCTGGCCAAGGATGCCGCAGCGAAGAATCCGGCTATCGATGCCTTTTGTGAAGAATGCCGCCGTGCCGGAACCTCACTTGCTGCGCTCGAGACGGCGGAGAAGAAGGGCATCGATACCGGCATTCGCGTCAAGCATCCGCTCGATCCGTCATGGGAATTGCCTGTCTACGTCGCAAACTTCGTCCTCATGGACTACGGCACCGGCGCGATTTTTGGTTGCCCATCCGGTGACCAGCGTGACCTGGATTTTGCACGCAAATACGACCTGCCGGTGGTTCCCGTTGTTATGCCGGCGGATGACGATGCCGCGACCTTCAGCGTCGGCGACGTTGCCTATGACGGCGATGGCGTCATGATCAATTCGCGCTTCCTTGATGGCAAGAGCACAACTGAGGCATTCGAGATCGTTGCCGACCGCCTGTCGTCAATGACGCTTGGCAATGCTCCGCAGGGTGAGCGCAGGGTGAACTTCCGCTTGCGTGACTGGGGTATCTCGCGCCAGCGCTATTGGGGTTGCCCGATCCCTGTCATCCATTGCGACGATTGCGGCGTTGTCCCGGTTCCGAAGAAGGACCTGCCGGTGCAGCTGCCGGAGGATGTAACCTTCGACCAACCCGGCAATCCGCTCGATCGTCATCCGACCTGGCGGCACGTCGCTTGCCCGCAGTGCGCCAAGGATGCACGGCGGGAGACCGACACGATGGACACGTTTGTCGATTCGAGCTGGTATTTCACCCGCTTTACCGCTCCCTGGGAGAGCAAGCCGACCGACCGAAGCGCTGCCAATCGCTGGCTGCCAGTCGATCAGTATATTGGTGGTATCGAGCACGCGATTCTGCACCTGCTTTATTCGCGCTTTTTCACCCGGGCGATGCGCGAGACAGGCCACGTCGATGCAAAGGAGCCGTTCAAGGGTCTCTTTACCCAGGGCATGGTCGTGCACGAGACCTACAGCCGCGGCACGGGCATGGGCCGCGAGTGGGTTGCACCGGCGGATATTCGCATCGAGGAGCTGGACGGGAAACGCCGCGCCTATCACCTTTCCAGCGGGGAGGAAGTCGCGATCGGCTCGATCGAGAAGATGTCGAAGTCGAAGAAGAACGTCGTCGATCCGGACGATATCATCGCTTCTTACGGTGCAGACACTGCCCGCTTTTTCGTTCTTTCGGACTCGCCGCCTGAGCGCGACGTTATCTGGTCGGAGGCAGGCGTCGAGGGCGCCCACCGCTTCACGCAGCGGCTCTGGCGTCTGATTGCCGAGGTATCCGACAATCTTCGCGATGTTGCGCCGACTCCGGCTAAGGATGGGGAAGCTCAAGCGATTTCGCAGATCGCGCACAAAACCTTGAAGGCCGTCCAGAACGATTATGATCGTCTCTGGTTTAATAAGGCCGTCGCGAGGATCTACGAGCTCGTCAATGCCCTGGCGTCGCCATTGACCCGCGTCGCTGCAGGCGAAGGCGATACGGCGTATCGCGCCGCAGCGCGGGACGCGGCCGAGATCCTTATCCAGCTGGTAGCACCAATGACGCCGCATCTGGCTGAGGAGTGCTGGGCGGTGCTGGGCAACGGCGGATTGCTGGCGCACACTGGTTGGCCGCGTTATGACGAAACCCTCGTCGTTGAGAACGATGTGATTTTGCCGGTTCAGATCAACGGCAAGAAGCGCGCCGAATTGACAATTTCTCGCGACGCAGATCAGAATGCCGTCACCGAGGGTGTGCTCGCATTGGATGACGTCAAGAAGGCGCTGAACGGTCAGACGCCTAAGAAGATCATCGTGGTTCCACAAAGGATTGTGAACATTGTCGTTTGATATCGCTTTTAAGCTGGTGCGCGGCACCGGCATTGCCGCAATCCTAGCGTCCACGGCTTTTCTCGCATCCTGCCAGGTTCGCCCTCTTTATTCCGAAAGTTCCGGCGCTGCGGGCAAGCTGGCGTCCGTCGGTTTCTCGGAAGCGGGGAGCCGCGTTGAGCAAGAGGTTCGCAATCGACTGATTTTTATCGCTTCGCGTGGCGCCGGCGAGCCTGAGAATCCCGAATACAAGGTTGAATTCAGCGCTCGCTCGAATGTCATCAGCACGCTGCTGGTGGCGTCGTCAGACGAATCGCTTGCCGGACGTGCGACCGTCAGCGTCGACTACACTCTAAAGTCCGCAAAGGACGGCCACGTCATCAAGGCCGGCAATCGTTATGCCACTGCGCTGGTCGACTTCCCAGCTCAGGAATTTGCCAAGCAACGCGCCATCCGCGACGCCGAGAACCGCGCCGCACGGCAGGCTGCTGAGTTCGTTGGTGCCGATATTGCGGCTGCGCTTGGCCGCTGAGGAGCGGATGCATGGCGGAAATCAAATCGCACGAGTTTGAAGGCTTTCTTGAGCGATCCGCCCGCAACTACCGGCTCTTTGTGATTTATGGGCCGGATCGCGGTCTTGTTTCGGAGCGCGCCACCTCGCTGGCCGGCAGGACGGGCGTGGCATTGGATGATCCGTTTTCGCTGATCAAGCTCGATATCGGCGACCTACAGCGCGATCAAGGTCGCCTCTTGGACGAGGCGGGAGCAATTGGCCTTTTCGGAGGTGACAAGCTCATCTGGATCCGTGGTGCAGCCAACGAGAAATATCTTGTCGACTCCCTCCAGGTTCTTTCAGCGAACATGCCGGACGGCACATTCGTTCTTATTGAGGGCGGTGACCTCAAGAAGGGCTCGCTGCTGCGGAAAGCCGCCGAGACAGCACGCACTGTCATGGCGATACCCTGCTATGCCGACGATGCCCGCGCCCTCAACGGCCTGATAGATAGCGAACTTTCAAGCGCTGGCCTGGGCATCACGCCCGATGCACGCCAGGCCCTGCTGGAGCTGATAGGGGGGGATCGGATTGCCTCTCGCAACGAACTGCGAAAGCTGGCGCTCTATTGTCGGGGAAAATCGACCATCGAAGAGCACCACGTTACGGAAATAATAGGCGACGCCAGCGCCATCTCGGTGGACGACGCCGTCGATGCCGTCCTTAGCGGAAATCCAAGCAGCTTCCTGCATGCAATGCAAAAGATCATATCGTCGAAGACGGCGGTGTTTGTTGTGATCCAGGCCTGTCTGAAGCAGTTTCAGTTGCTGGACGCCATGAAGACGGAGATGGAGGAGAAGCGATTGTCGGCCGCTCAGGTCATGCAGACGCTTGGTCGTCATCTGCATTTCCGACGCAAGCCGATTATCGAGCAAGCATTGCGTACCTGGTCCGCAGAAGCGGTGGCACGCGAAGCAAACCGTCTGCAAGCGGCAATCCTGCAGACGCGCAAACGGGCGTCGTTGGAAGACAGCATCGCTCTACAGAGCCTGCTATCGACGACGCTGCAATCGGCGCGCCGATAGCGATTCCATTTAGCGGCGCTCGAGCAGCCGGCAGATTTCTTCCAATTGTTCCAACGACTTATAGGAAATTCTGATCTGGCCGCCGCCTGCCTTGTGATTGATCGTCACGTCCAGGCCGAGCGTATCCGACAAGGTGCGTTCCAGGGCGAGCGTATCTGAATCCTTCTGATCCTTCTGATGCCCCGGAATCTTCGGCTCCGACTGAGCCTTGATATCATTCTGCGCCAAACGCTCCGCGTCACGGACCGACATGCCTTTCGAAACGATCGTGCGGGCGAGGGCGGTCGGATCGGAAGTCGGCACCAAGGCGCGGGCATGACCGGCCGAGAGGCTTCCCGCGGCCAAAAGGTCCCGAACGGGCTCTGGCAGTTTCAAGAGACGCAGCGAATTCGCCACGTGACTGCGGCTCTTGCCGATAATTTCGCCGAGATCGTTCTGGGTATAGCCATACTCCGCCATCAACTGCTCGTAGCCGAGGGCCTCTTCCAGCGGATTGAGGTCGGAGCGCTGAACGTTCTCTACGATTGCAATCTCAAGAGCGGTTTTGTCATCGACATCGCGCACGATCACCGGGATCTCAACGAGGCCTGCAAGTTGTGCCGCGCGCCACCGTCTCTCGCCGGCTATAATCTCGAACTGGCTGGCGGCCAATGTGCGAACCACAATGGGCTGCACGATACCGTGCTGCCGGATCGAACCCGCGAGCTCATGCAATTCGCCATCGTCGAAAAACCGTCGAGGATTGCGCGGATTGCGACTGACGAACTCGATCGGGACCATCCGATCGGCGCTGACCCCGGGCTTGCCGGCATCAACGGGCATCGGTTGATCCATCTCACCAATCAATGCGGCCAGCCCGCGGCCGAGCCTTCTTTTCGAGATGTCATCGCTCATATCTAAACTCGCCATTCTCTTTCAAATCACGCCGCGAGACGCTGCCGTTCGCGCTGAATAACTTCCGACGCCAGCTGGAGATATGCCTGACTGCCGGCGCACTTCAGGTCGTACAGAATTGCTGGCTTGCCATAGGAGGGTGCCTCAGACACGCGAACATTTCGAGGAATCAACGTGTGGTAGACCTTCTCTCCTAGATGCGTGCGAACATCGTTAACAACCTGTTGCGCAAGATTGTTGCGGGAATCGAACATCGTCAACACTATCCCCTGGATATCGAGGTGGGGATTTACGGTACGTCGAACCTGATCGACCGTCTCCAGGAGCTGACTCAGTCCTTCCAATGCAAAGAACTCACATTGCAGAGGCACAAGCACCGAATGTGCGGCCGCCATCGCATTCATCGTGAGCAGATTGAAGGAGGGCGGGCAGTCAACGAGAATATATGAGAAGCGGAAAGCCTCTTCTTTCGCGAAAGCCTTCTTGAGTTTGAAAACGCGATCGCTTTGGCTCGCAATCTCCATCTCAATGCCGAGCAAGTCCATCGTCGACGGCACGATGTAGAGGTTTGGAACAGCGGTTTCCTGCGACACTTCTTCGATGCCGTAGTCCCCGAGCAAAAGATCATAGGAAGATAGCCGGCGATGTTTGCGATCGATCCCCAAGCCCGTGCTGGCGTTACCCTGCGGATCGAGATCGACGATCAAGACCCGCTCGCCGATCGCGGCCAGAGCTGTTGCCAAGTTGATGGCAGTCGTGGTCTTGCCGACGCCACCTTTCTGATTTGCGATGGTGATTATACGATTTCGTTCGCCAGCCATAGCCAAAGCCCGATCTGTTAAGCCACACGCTGGAGATTGAAGATTTCCAAAACGACGGAATCCTGCTCGACAGCGCTTTTATGTTCTAACAGATCGAATCTCCAGTCACCATGCGCTTTCTCGATCTCGCTCCGGTAATCCCGGCCTTTATGAAAGTAAGCTCGGAGGTTTTCATTCCGTTTCGACCACGGTTCAATAAAGCCCAGCAATTTGCCTAGGTCCGCAAGCGCTCGCGCGGAAACAAAGTCGCAGTTCTCCACGATGGCAGGGGCGTCTTCTATTCGAACAGCGTGAATAGAGCCTCTGCCGCCGGTTTCCCGGAGCGCCGTGCGCAGAAAGGCCGCCTTCTTGTGATTGCTTTCCACGAGATGGACCCATCCATCGCTGAGCTCCGCCAGCATGATGGCCGTCACAATGCCCGGAAAGCCACCCCCGCTGCCTAGGTCAATCCACGTGCGAGGGAACGGCTGGAGCTGGAAGATTTGCACCGAGTCTGCAATATGCCGGCTCCAGGCATCGGCGAGCGTTGACGGTGCAGTCAGGTTGATCGACTTCGCCCACTTTTGAAAGAGGGCCACAAAGTGTTCGAGACGTTCCTGTGTTTCACGTGAAACACGTCGGCCGTTCAGTTGCATGGTGGGACTCTCGCAGATTGCATAGGATAACGTCAAGCGGATGCCGCAACATTTGTCGCGCCGCGACGCAGGTGCACGAGCAACAACGAGATCGCCGCGGGCGTCATCCCATCGATTTTTGTTGCCTGTGCAACGTTGTAGGGACGGATAGTACGCAACTTCTGCTTCAGTTCGTTAGACAGACCGGACAACACATTGAAATCGAAGTCGGCCGGTATCACGCGGTCTTCATCCCGCTTTACGTGAGCGATATCAGCCGACTGCCGTTCCATGTAAACCGCATAGCTCGCTTCGATCTCCAGAGCTTCAGCCACGCGGCCATTCAGCTCTCTTAGTTCTGGCCAGATCGGCGCAAGATCCGGCAAGCTAATATCCGGGTAGGACAGAAGCTCATACGCCGACCGCCGTTGGCCGTCCTGGTTCAGCTTTAGACCGAATCGCCCGGCTTCGCTTGGCGTCACGGAAAGTGATGCCAACTGAGCGCGGCCCGCATCCAGCGCCTCGCCATAGGCTTGAAAACGGTCCCGACGACCGGCCGAGGCTGCGCCTATCTGTATTGCCAACGGCGTCAGCCTGACATCCGCATTGTCAGCCCTCAACGATAAGCGGTATTCGGCCCGGGAAGTGAACATACGGTATGGTTCAGCAACCCCGCGCGAGGTCAGGTCATCCACCATCACACCGATATAGGAATCGGTTCTGCTGAAGCGAACCTCGTCCTGACCGCCAGCCAGGCGCGCAGCATTGATGCCAGCGACGAGGCCTTGAGCTCCAGCCTCCTCGTATCCCGTCGTTCCATTGATCTGCCCAGCCAAAAACAGGCCTGGCATCTTCTTCACTTCGAGCGATGGTTTCAACTCACGCGGATCGACATGATCGTACTCAATTGCATAACCCGGCTGCACAATGCGGACCCGTTCGAGACCAGGAATAGTATGAATGAACGCATCCTGGATCTCGGCGGGGAGGGATGTCGAGATACCGTTGGGATAGACTGTGCTGTCATCCAGGCCTTCCGGCTCAAGAAAGACTTGGTGTCCGTCACGTTCGCCAAACTTAACAAGCTTATCCTCGATCGACGGGCAATAGCGAGGTCCGACGCCTTCAATCTGCCCCGAATACATGGCCGAACGCTTCAAATTCTCGACGATGATGCGATGGGTCGCCTCCGTCGTGCGCGTAACGCCACAGGTGATTTGTGGGTTCAAGATATGATCTGTCATAAAAGAGAAGGGGACAGGATCCTCGTCCGCTCCCTGTTGGCCGACACTCTCCCAATCGATCGTCGTCCCATCCAGCCGCGCCGGCGTTCCGGTCTTCAGCCGCCCGAGACGAACGCCCAAATTTAAGAGCGTTTGAGAAAGCCCCACCGATGGCTCTTCACCAACGCGACCTGCGGGTATCTTTTGGTCGCCGATGTGAATGAGTCCACGCAGGAAGGTCCCCGTTGTCAACACAACTGATGCGCACTTGAGAATCCGGCTATCTTTCATGACAACCGCGGCGATCCGACCGTCTTTAATAGATAGATCGAACGCGTCGCCCTCGACCACAGTGAGATTCTCAATGCTCTCGATCGACGCAAGCATAGCCTGCCGATAGAGCTTCCGATCCGCTTGGCTACGCGGGCCGCGAACAGCCGGCCCCTTCTTTCGATTCAGCATCCGGAACTGAATGCCGGCCGCATCAGCAACGCGGCCCATCAGACCGTCCATGGCATCGATCTCTCGGACCAGGTGTCCTTTGCCAAGTCCTCCAATCGCCGGATTGCAGGACATGATCCCGATGGTATCGCGACGATGAGTCACCAGCGCCGTGTTCGCTCCAAGGCGCGCGGCGGCGGCAGCGGCTTCGCATCCAGCATGCCCGCCTCCGATGACGATGACATCGAACCGTGAGGTATCCATTATTTAAGCTCCTGAGATCGTCAGGTGATGAGCGATGTCGCCCAGGGAGTCAAGGCGTTTCACGTGAAACCAGATGACAGGGCATGATTCCGATGTTTCACGTGAATCATTTTCCGATGCAGAATTCACCGAAGATCACATCAAGCAAATTCTCGACATCCACACGCCCAGTCACTCGTCCCAAGGCGTCACTCGCGACACGCAGGTCCTCGGCCCGTAGATCCAGACCACGATGAGGGTCATGAAGTGACGCTCGCAGCGCAGCCAATGTCTGTGTCAGTGTTTCCTTGTGGCGTGCGCGGCTCGGGATCGCCATGGACTGCGGATGTACCTTTGCTTTAAGGCGGTCAACGATCAAGCTTCGGAGCGCATCGAGACCAATTCCATGCGTGATCGAAATCAATAGATCAAACTCTCTAGCACTTTGACGCGGCAAATCGGATTTCGTTCCTACCAGAACGGCATCGTCGGGCACTTCCTCAGCTTCACTTTTAATCGATACGTCCTCGATGAAAATTACCAGGTCGGCCTCTGCAATGATCTTCTCAGCCCGTCGAATGCCCTCGCGCTCCACGATCTCATCCGTCTCGCGCAGACCAGCAGTGTCGTAGAGCTTGACAAGATAGCCATCCATGCTGAGATCGACATGCAGCACATCCCGTGTCGTGCCAGCGATGTCAGTGACGATCGCAACATCGCGTTTCGCCAAGGCGTTCATAAGGCTCGACTTGCCGGCATTCGGCTTGCCCGCTATGACGACCTTGAACCCATCGCGGATGATCTCTCCGGCTTCGAGTTGCTCCAGATGGCTTTTCAATTCGTTAACCAGGCTCGCCACATCCGCCCAAACCTGATCTGAGACTGAACCCGGAACGTCTTCTTCGTCGGGAAAATCCAGTTCGGCCTCGATCAGTGCGCGTGCACGCGTCAGCCTGTCTGACCAGCCATTGTAGATCGACGACAACCCCCCGGAGCTTTGCTCGACCGCGAGACGCCGCTGCATCTCAGTCTCGGCGGCGATAAGATCTGCCAAGCCTTCGATCTCGATTAGATCGAGCTTGCCGTTCTCAAATGCTCGCCGTGAAAATTCGCCTGGTGCCGCCGGCCGCAGATTGCGGAATTGGACGAGCTCACGATGCAATGCGTCGACGACCGCGCGGCCGCCATGCAGGTGCAGTTCGGCAACATTCTCGCCGGTAAAGGAATGGGGTGCCGGAAAGAACAGAATAAGGCCGGTGTCGATGACAAGACCATTACGAGTCCGAATCGATCGTAATGCTGCCTGCCGCGCAGGCGGCACGTCGCCAACGAGAGAGGCGACAACCGCCGGCACTTCCTCTCCACTAATTCTAACGACGGCCAAGCCGGCCGGGACAGGGCCACTCGAGAGCGCGAAGATCGTTTCATTGTTAGACGACATTTTACTACTCCAGTTCAAGGCTGAAGAGAGTTTTCGCTACAAATGGAAAAGCCGGCCACAGCAGTGACCGGCTTATCAAAGAATCCGGCTAAGGATCACGTATTCATAGAATCGAAGAAGTCCGGATTGTTCTTCGTCTGCTTCAACTTGTCGATCAGGAATTCGATCGCGTCGGTCGTTCCCATCGGAGCCAGGATGCGGCGCAGCACGAAGATCTTCTGGAGATCCTGACGCGGAACGAGGAGGTCTTCCTTACGCGTGCCGGACTTCAAAATGTCCATGGCCGGGAAGATACGCTTATCGGCAACCTTACGGTCGAGAACGATTTCCGAGTTACCGGTTCCCTTGAACTCTTCGAAAATCACTTCGTCCATGCGGCTGCCGGTATCGATCAGCGCGGTCGCGATGATCGTAAGCGAACCACCTTCTTCGATGTTGCGCGCTGCGCCGAAGAAGCGCTTCGGGCGCTGCAGGGCGTTCGCATCGACGCCACCCGTGAGAACCTTACCGGACGAGGGGACAACCGTGTTGTATGCGCGGCCGAGGCGCGTAATCGAATCCAGCAGGATCACAACATCACGGCCGTGCTCCACAAGGCGCTTTGCCTTTTCGATAACCATTTCCGCCACCTGCACATGGCGTACAGCGGGTTCGTCGAACGTCGAGGAGATGACTTCGCCGCGAACGGAACGCTGCATGTCCGTGACTTCTTCCGGACGTTCGTCGATGAGAAGAACAATCAGATAGCACTCGGGATGATTCGCCGTAATCGAGTGCGCGATGTTCTGCAGCAGAACCGTCTTACCGGTACGCGGCGGAGCGACGATCAGTCCGCGCTGGCCCTTGCCAAGCGGCGCGACGAGATCGATGACGCGCGGCGAAAGATCCTTCGAGGTCGGGATATCCAATTCCATCCTGAAGCGTTCGTTCGGATAGAGCGGCGTCAGGTTATCGAAATGCACCTTGTGACGGATCTTCTCGGGATCGTCGAAATTGATGGTGTTGACCTTGAGCAGCGCAAAGTAGCGTTCGCCTTCCTTAGGCCCGCGGATCGGACCCTCTACCGTGTCGCCGGTCTTCAAAGAGAAGCGGCGGATCTGGGAGGGTGAGATGTAGATATCGTCCGGGCCCGGGAGGTAGTTGGCGTTGGCAGAGCGCAGGAAGCCAAAGCCATCCTGGAGCACTTCAACGACGCCTTCGCCGATAATCTCCACATCCTGGCTGGCAAGCACCTTCAGGATTGCAAACATCAATTCCTGTTTGCGCATCGTGCTCGCATTTTCGACCTCGAGCGATTCGGCAAATGCCAGCAGATCCGTCGGGGACTTACTCTTAAGTTCTTGAAGCTTCATTTCAGCCATGAAGTGACCATTACTCTTAAATTCAGGGGGGAGGCGATGTCGAGGGCTGTAATCGGTCCTGCGAAGGGATCGCAGACGATCGAACTTTACATACATGCCACAAGGATGAGGTGGAGCGAAAATAGCGAGTAAGGCTCACCGCCGCAAGGGGGCTGCTTAAAATCAAGCAAATTTAACCGAACCCGCTTTTTCTCAGAACGGCTTGACCACGACCAGAATGACAATCGCGATCATCAGAACCGTCGGCGCCTCGTTCATGAAGCGCCAGTAACGCGCTGAATGGCGGTTCTCATCGCGCTCGAACGCTCTTGCTGCCCGCGAGAAAAAAACATGGACGGCAGTCAAAAGCACAACCAGGCCGATCTTCGCGTGCAGCCAACCACCCTGGAAACCATAAACGGACCAAGCGAGATAGAGGCCAAAGATCCAGGTCAGCATCATCGCCGGGTTCATGATCACCCGGAGCAGGCGACGCTCCATCACCTTGAATGTCTCCGACTGCGTCGAGCCCGGTTCCGCATCGGTATGGTAGATGAAGAGGCGCGGCATGTAGAACAGTCCGGCCATCCACGAGATCACCGCGATAATGTGAAGAGCCTTTATCCAGAGATAGAGATTGTCCGGGTTCCAGAGGAATAGTCCCAGGCCAAGAAGCACGAAAAACAGGATCGCAAAGTGGGCACGGCGACGCGCATAGGTGCCCGGCCTCTCATCCGTCTGCTTTGCCATGTGCTAGCGTCTCCAACCGCGGACCTGCTCGACGAGCAGCGCCACGTTTCGAGGGTCGGCCTGTGGCGTGATCCCGTGGCCGAGATTGAATATCAGCGGACCATCGCCGAGGTTGTCGAGAATATCATTGATCCCCTCCGACAGCGCCGCACCGCCGGCAACCACACGCATCGGATCAAGATTGCCTTGCACGGCTCCGTCCTTCTGCAGCTCCGCGGCAAAATCCAAAGGCACCGACCAGTCGAGCCCGATCGCATCAGCCTTCGTCTTCTGCCGATAATCTCTCAGCAGGAACCCAGCGCCTTTGGCAAAGGCAATCACTCGAGCGTTCGGACGCCGCGCCCTGATAGACGCGATCATCCGTGCAACAGGCTTCACGGCGAAAGCCTCGAATTCCCGCTCGCCGAGAACACCGGCCCAGGAATCGAAAATCTGCACGGCATCGGCACCCGCATCGATCTGCGCGACCAAATAATCGGCCGACACCTCAGCCAGGACTGCGAGCAAGCGTTCGAAGGCCTTCGGATACTTGTAGGCAAATAGCCGCGCTGGAGCCTGGTCAGGCGTTCCATGGCCAGCGATCATATAAGTCGCAACCGTCCACGGTGCGCCGCAGAAGCCGAGCAGGGTGGTCTCGGAAGGAAGTTCGCGTCGCAGGCGCTCCACCGTTTCCAGAACCGGCTTCAGGTAGGCGATGACATGCTCTGTCTCGATCCCGTCGATGCCAGCTTCGTCGATCGGATCCATTTCCGGTCCATGCCCTTCCGTGAAGCGAACGTTGCGCTTCATCGCATCCGGGATCACAAGGATATCCGAGAAGAGGATGGCTGCATCAAAGCCATAACGGCGGATAGGTTGGAGCGTTACCTCGACTGCGTGATCAGGCGTATAACAGAGGTCGAGGAAACTCCCGGCTTTCGCGCGCGTTTCTCTGTACTCGGGGAGATATCGTCCCGCCTGTCTCATCAGCCAGATTGGAGGAGGACTGAGCGTTTCGCCGTCCAAGACTCTCATGATTTTCCGACCGCTTTCACCCACGCGCTTCTTCCCTATAAAAATACAAAGATCTTTTAAAAGGTTTCTATTTCTTAGAGTCTGTTTCTATCAAGGATTAAAATCTGTCCACGACCAGAGCGTTTTGTCGCGCCATCGCCGATTCCAATGGACAGAATAACAGCTTATCAAGCCGATATCGTGGATAACTAAGAAAACGCAAATGATTCCAATCAAATAAAAGGCAGCCTTTTGGCGTTGAACTGTGGAAAAGCCTTGGAAAGGCGCGGAACTTTCAGGAGCTGTCCACAGAACCAACAAAGCGCGTTTAGCAGCTCCCACGAAATTCCATTTGTGGAAAAGGCGGCATGTTTTCCCTTGCCTTACCCGTGCCGCGTCTCTTAGCTCTCCGTTGTCCAGTCTTTTCAACAGGCCCCGGAAAATAGCGTGGAGAACCGCACGAACTTCTTCCATCTGCATCTGATTTCTGACTCGACCGGCGAAACGTTGATTTCGGCCGGGCGCGCCGCGTCGGCACAATTCAAATCCGCTCAGCCGATCGAACACGTCTATCCGCTGGTCCGAAATCGCAAGCAGCTTCTGCAGGTTTTACAGACGATTGATAGTCAGCCTGGGATCGTTCTATATACGATCGTTGACCGTGAACTCGCGACGTTGGTCGATCAGCGCTGTGCGGAGATGGGTGTCGCTTCCGTGAACGTGCTCGAGCCCGTCATGGACGCCTTTCAGATCTATCTTGGCGCACCGTCGCGCCGGCGTGTCGGTGCCCAGCATGTGATGAATGCCGGCTATTTCGCTCGCATCGAAGCGCTCAATTTCACGATGGATCACGACGACGGCCAGATGCCCGATGATTACAATGACGCCGACGTCGTGATTCTCGGCATCAGTCGGACGTCGAAAACGCCGACGAGCATCTACCTCGCCAATCGTGGTATCAAGACCGCCAACATCCCCGTCGTCTATGGCGTGCCGCTCCCGGAAAGCCTGTTCGCGACCACCAAACMCTTGATCGTCTGTCTGATCGCTACCACCGATCGCATCTCTCAGGTCCGGGAGAACCGTATCCTCGGAGCGACCCCCGGTTTTGATCGCGGGCAATACACGGACCGAGCCGCCATATCGGAGGAGTTGAAATACGCACGGTCGCTCTGCGCCCGGCACAATTGGCCACTCATCGACGTGACGCGCCGCTCCATCGAAGAGACCGCGGCGGCGATTGTTGCTCTCCGTCCGAAGCTGCGTTAAGCGCTGCCGCACCAAACCTGTTCGAGGCTCCATGACACCGAAGCTTATCCTCGCATCCTCCAGCCCGTTCCGTCGCATGCTGATGCAAAATGCCGGCCTCACCTTCGAGGCTCATGCGGCTCATATTGACGAGCGGTCGGTCGAAGCGCCGCTCGAACGAGAAGGCGCAACACCGGATGCCGTGGCCCTCGTTCTCGCCAAGGCGAAGGCGAAAGAAGTCAGTGATCGGTATCCGGCCTGTCTGGTGATCGGCTCGGACCAAACGATGTCTCTTGGCCCGCAGACCTTTCATAAGCCCAGGGATATGGCTGATGCGGAGAACCACCTTCGCATACTGTCGGGCCAGATGCACCGGTTGAACAGTGCGATCGCGATTGCCTACGACGGCGACATCGTCTGGGAGCATGTTTCACACGCTGAGCTGACGATGCGTCCGCTGGATGCGGACTTTATCCAGCGGCATTTAAAGCGCGTCGGAGAGAAGGCACTCACGAGCGTCGGCGCTTACCAACTCGAGGGGGAGGGGCTTCAATTGTTTTCGCGGATCGACGGGGACTATTTTACAATCCTGGGATTACCGATGCTACCTCTGTTGGAAAAGTTGAGAGAATTGGGTGCGATTGATGGATGATTCACGTGAAACATTCGGGCCGCGGGCTTTCGTCACGGGGTTTCCTGTCAAACACTCCCGGTCGCCTCTGATCCATGGCTATTGGCTCAAGACACTTGGACTGCCGGGATCGTATCGCGCCCATGAAGTCGCGCCAGCCGATTTTCCAGCCTTTATCGCATCGCTGAAGAGCGGCGAGGCTAGCTTCGTAGGCGGCAACGTCACGATCCCGCACAAGGAGATGGCGTTCAAACTCGCTGACGATCCGGACGCGCTTTCTGAAGAACTTGGTGCATCCAACACGCTTTGGATGGAGGGGGGCCGGCTCAAAGCGACGAACACGGATGGAGGCGGCTTCACCGCAAATCTGGACGAGCGTCATCCTGGCTGGGACAAGGCGCACTCGGCCGTGGTCCTCGGTGCCGGCGGTGCGAGCCGCGCCATCATTCAGGCGCTGCGCGATCGGGGCATCAAGGAAATTCATCTGGTCAACAGGACGGTCGGACGCGCTCAGGAATTGGCGGATAGGTTTGGCTCGAGCGTAAAAGCGCATTCGATGGCAGCCTTGGCGGAAGTCATGCACGGCGCCGGCCTTTTCGTGAACACGACTTCGCTTGGCATGGACGGCGAGGATGCGCCGGAGATCGATTTTTCGCCGCTGCTCTCCGATGCCGTCGTAACGGATATCGTCTACGTCCCCCTGAAGACTCCTTTCCTTGTCCAAGCCGAACGGCAAGGATTTGCCGTTGTCGATGGTCTCGGCATGCTGTTGCATCAGGCCGTTCCAGGTTTTGAGAAATGGTTCGGGCATCGCCCGAAGGTTGATGACAAGCTGCGCGCGCTGATTATCGAGGATATGGACAAGCACTGATGTTGCGGATCGGACTGACCGGCTCGATTGGAATGGGCAAATCAACAATGGGAAAGCTCTTCGCAGAAGCGGGGGTGCCTGTGAATGATTCGGATGCCGTCGTCCATGATCTCTATGCGGGGGAGGCGGCGCCCCTTGTCGATGCTGCCTTTCCCGGAACCATGAAAGAGGGTGCCGTCGATCGGCAGGAACTGGCCCGCCAGCTGGCTGGAAGTGCCGACGGGTTCAAGCGCCTTGAAGCAATCGTCCACCCGCTCGTGAGGAAACGCGAAGCAGAATTCACTGAACGCGAGCGGCAGCGCGGCTCGCCCATGGTGCTGCTCGATATCCCGCTGTTGTTCGAAACAGGAGCCGAGAGTAGGGTCGATGTGATCGTGGTCGTTAGCTGTGATCCACAGATACAGCGCGAACGCGTACTTGCGCGGCCAGGCATGACAGTGGAAAAATTCGATATGATTCTTGCGCGCCAGACGCCGGATGCGGAAAAGCGCGCAAGAGCCGATTATGTGATCGATACCGGGCACAGCATCGAAACGGCCAGAAAACGGGTCGCCGAGATCGTCTCGGATCTAAAGCGGCGGCTCGCCAGCGGGGACTTCCTGAATGCGTGAAATCATTTTCGATACGGAAACCACGGGCCTCGATAACCGTGTGGACCGCATTATCGAGATCGGCGGCATCGAGCTTTTCAATCATTTTCCGACTGGGAATACGATTCACATCTACATCAATCCGGGCGACCAGAAAGTGCACCCGGACGCGCTTGCCGTGCACGGCATCACAGACGAGTTTCTGAAGGACAAGCCTTCGTTCGCAGATGTTGCGCAGCAAATTATCGATTTCTTTGGTGACGCGAAGTGGATCGCGCATAACGCCACGTTCGATATGGGCTTTATAAACGCCGAGCTCGCAAGGCTCGATTTGCCGTCGATCCTGCCCGACCGGGTGCTCGACACACTGTCGATGGCGCGCCGCAAGCATCCGATGGGACCCAACTCCCTCGATGCACTTTGCCGCCGCTATGGCATCGATAATACGCATCGAACGAAGCACGGCGCGCTTCTCGACTCCGAACTGCTGGCCGATGTCTACATCGAGATGATCGGTGGTCGTCAGGCCGCCCTTGGCCTCGGCACCGTCGCGAGTAATTCGGCAGGTCAGGAAAGCTTGGTGGAGGAGATTATTATCGGGACGCTTGTGCGTCCGCGGCCCCTTGCGCCACGTCTCAGCGAAGCAGAGCAGCAAGCCCATGACGCGCTGATTGCCAAACTCGGCGCGAAGGGCGTCTGGGGAAAATACGATCTCGCAAACTAAAAATGCCCGGGGCGACCCGGGCATTTCATTTTGTTGCAGCGTGCTATGCGCGAACTGTTAGTTCGTGGTTGCCTGTACCTTGGCACGGGCCTGCTCTTCGGCAACCCGCTGCGCAAACATCTGAGAGAAATCGATCGGATCGATCATCAGGGGCGGGAAGCCGCCATTGCGCGTGACGTCGGCAATGATCTGACGTGCGAACGGGAACAGCATGCGCGGGCACTCAATGAAGAGAACCGGCAGCATGTGCTCCTGCGGGAACCCGGCAATCCGGAAGACGCCGCCATAGACGAGTTCGGTATGGAATACCGTTTTGTCGCCATCCTTGGCTTCGGCGTTCAGAGACAGAACGACATCGAAATCCGTATCGGAGAGCGGATTGGCGTTGACGTTGACATTGATATTGATGGCCGGAGCCTTGTCACGCGCCTGCAGCGAACGCGGAGCACCCGGATTTTCGAAAGAGAGATCCTTGGTGTACTGCGCAAGGATGGTAAGGCTCGGGCTCGTTGCACCGTTATTGCTGTTTTCGTCGGCCATTGGCTTTTCCTCGAGGGCATTGGATGGTGCCGCTCTATCATTTCGGGCATGGTGTTACAACCCTGGGCCAGTCGGCCGGCTGGGCTGGTCATTCCTTGCCGATATGCTTCCCTGACCAGGGAGAGTTGTCGTTGGGTTCGCGTCGATAATCCTCGTCGTCGAGGTCGACGATCTTGGAGTCCTTGGGGCGGTTCGACGTGTCGAAGCCGCTTGTTGAACCGACGACGACGAAACGGCGGCTGACATATTGCCAGGCCAGATCGCGCACAGCCGGAATGAAGATCAACAAAGCCACGATGTCGGTGATGAAGCCGGGGATCATCAGCAACAGGGAAGCGATCACGAACATCGCCGGTCGAAGCAGCTCGCGCCCCGGCACCATGCCGTTTCGCCCCTCGGCGGACATACGGCGGAGAATCCCGATGCCCTGGCGCCTGAGCAGGGCCATGCCGACCATGAAGCTCAATATGACAAGCGCCAGCGTCGGCCAAAGTCCGATCGCCTTTCCGACAAGCACGAAACCGGCAATCTCGGCGAGCGGAAGCAGCAACAGAAAACCAGGCAGGATCTTCAAGGGCATCGTTTTATTCCGGCTGAGCCGGACTCCGTTGGAGGGTCGCGTTGTCGACCCTATTTGAATCATCTGTATAGGCGGACTATATGGGAGTACAAATCAGGGATGTTAACAGCGGCAGCGGCGGGATATGGGTTCAAACGACTTCATCACATTGTTTTTTCTTGTGGCGGCGGTGCTGATTTTTTTGCAGCTGCGCAGCGTTCTCGGTCGCCGTACGGGCAATGAGAAGCCGCCACGCGATCTTTATACGCCGCGCGATGCCGTCGGACCGGATTCTCCTGATGCCGGTAAAGTGGTGACCCTGCCACGCCGTGACGCAGCGACTGAGGAAGACGATCGCTTTGCGGCAATCGATGCTTTCGCGCCAGCCGGCACCTCACTCAATGAATCGCTGCGCGAAATCAACAAGGCAGACGCTTCCTTCAATCCGAAGGAATTCGTCAATGGCGCCCGCATGGCCTATGAGATGATCGTGATGGCGTTTGCGGACGGCGATCGTAAGACGCTGAAGAACCTGCTTTCGCGTGAAGTCTATGACGGCTTCGACGCAGCCATCACCGAGCGCGAATCCAAAGGCGACAAGGTGAAATCGACCTTCGTCGGCATCGACAAGGCGGAAATCGCCAGCACCGAGATTAAGGGCACGGAGGTGCAGATTACCGTTCGTATCGTCAGCCAGTTGATTTCGGCCACTTACGACAAGGCTGATAAGCTCATCGATGGCGACGCGGAGAACGTTGCCGAGGTCAATGATCTCTGGACGTTTGCGCGCGATACCCGCTCCCGCGATCCCAACTGGAAACTCGTGGCCACCGAATCGGAACATGAGTGAAGACACTCCGGGCTTTGCCCTTCAAGCAATAAGCTTTGACGATCTGCAAGGCTGGAAGGATGATGATCCTTCCAGCCTTTTTGAAGCGATGGAAGCATGCCGGCGGCAGGTCATTGACATCAAGCCGTATCGGACGGGCTCGCTCGGCCTGACGGCTCAGGACCTTCTACCGTTGCTTGAAGCAGCGCGCAGCGAGAATATCTCGTCGGCAGCCGATGCCCGAACCTTCTTCCAATCCCACTGTCGACCCTTCAGAATTCGTCGCATCGACGGCAATCCGGGCTTCGTCACCGCTTTCTACGAGCCTGAGATTATGGTCTCGGCCGTGCCGGATGATGAGTATCGCTTTCCCTTCTATCGCCGCCCCGAAGACCTGATCGACCTTGATGAGGGTAATCGCCCTGTGGGTCTGCCGGACAGCTACGCTTTCGGCCGGCTGACCTCCGATGGCATCGAAGCCTATCCGGACCGGCGGGCAATCGATGAAGGCTTCCTGGCGGGCAGGGGATTGGAGATTGCCTGGGCAAAGTCGAAGGTCGACGTCTTCTTCGTCCATGTTCAAGGTGCGGCGCGCTTGCGGTATCCTGATGGCAGGGTTGGACGCATCACCTATGCGGCAAAGGCGGGACATCCTTTCTCGGCGATCGGCAAGCTACTCATCGAGCGCGGGGAAATCGAACGATCCGAGATTTCGATGCAGACTATTCGGCGCTGGCTCGGCGACCATCCGCAGCAGGTGGATGAGGTCCTGTGGCACAATCGCTCCTACATTTTCTTCCGCGAAGTCCCGAGCGCAGATCTGAACGCCGGGCCCGTGGCCGCAGCAAAAGTGCCGCTGATTGCCGGCCGTTCGCTCGCTGTCGATCGGCTCATCCATACTTTTGGCTTCCCGTTTTTCATTCGGTCCGAGAATCTTGTCCATCTCGATGGCGACAAGCCGTTCGCGCGAGTGATGCTGGCTCTCGACACGGGCTCTGCCATCGTCGGTCCGGCGAGGGGTGATATTTTCACCGGGTCAGGGGATGATGCAGGAGAGCTCGCTGGAACAGTGCGCCACGACGCCGACTTCGTCATTCTGCTTCCGAATGCCGCCGCCGCGAGGTTCGCCTGATGGCTCGAGACCGGAAGCTCAACACGGATGAAAGGATACTCTGGGGCAAGGTGGCACGGAGCACGCGTCCAATGCCCGGCAAGAAGGATCAGCTAGCCGAGCTCGATGCTTTTCTGACAGAGGTGGAGGTTGAACAGCAAACGGCCGCCGCCGCGAAGCGACCTTCCGAAACTGATGCCGGGCCCACGGTCCCGGTTGTTTCCAAAACACGCTCGGGTATCCATCACCCGCTCGAAAGGCCGGTCAAGCGTAAGATCGCCAAGGGCCGCGTGCCATTGGAAGCCCGTATCGACCTGCATGGGCTGGTCCAGAGCGAAGCGCATATATTGCTGCTCGAGTTCCTGATGCGAGCCCATGAACGAGGGATGAGGCATGTGCTTGTGATCACCGGCAAGGGCAGTTCGCTCGGCAGCGAAGGTGCCCTGAAACGCGCCGTCCCGATGTGGTTTTCGAAGCCGGAGTTTCGGTATTTCATCTCGTCCTATGAAACAGCAGCCCACCATCACGGAGGCGAAGGCGCCCTGTATATCCGGCTGTCGCGCCGGCATGGAGAGAGATCGTGACGCCGTTCGGTGAGGCCGTCCGCAAGCTGCGAGAGCGCAAGGGTGTCTCGCAGAAACAGATGGCGGCAGCCCTCAATGTGTCCCCGGCCTATCTGTCGGCCCTCGAACATGGAAGGCGCGGCTTGCCGACCTTCGATCTGCTCCAGCGGATCGCCGGCTACTTCAACATCATCTGGGATGAGGCCGAAGAACTCTTCCTTTTGGCCCGTTCTTCGGACCCCCGCGTCGTCGTCGATACATCGGGTTTATCGGCCGAACATACCGCTTTTGCGAACCTCCTGGCGGGTCGTATTCGCGATCTCGACCAAACGACGCTTGGCCAACTGACAAGCATTCTTAAAAACGGCGGAAAAGCGGACGGAAAACGGTCATAATCCCCTGATTTATGGCCAGTTTAAGCGCGCTGGCATTGGGAACTTGGATCAAAAACCCTATATTCTGGCATGTATAAGGCAGGTGATTCGCAAGTCTCACTTCAGCCCCGACAACAGGGAAATTCTCGAAAAGTATGACCGATATACCCACGACGGAAAACGGCGTTAGTACCGAATATGGCGCAGACTCGATCAAGGTTCTGAAGGGCCTTGATGCAGTGCGCAAGCGCCCGGGTATGTATATCGGTGACACCGATGATGGCTCGGGTCTTCATCACATGGTTTATGAAGTCGTCGACAACGCGATCGATGAAGCGCTCGCAGGCCACGCCGATATCGTGACCGTGACGCTCAATCCCGATGGGTCGGTCACCGTTACCGACAACGGCCGCGGCATCCCGACGGACATTCATACCGGCGAAGGCGTGTCGGCAGCCGAGGTCATCATGACCCAGCTGCACGCCGGCGGTAAGTTCGACCAGAACTCCTACAAGGTTTCCGGTGGTCTGCACGGCGTTGGTGTTTCTGTCGTTAACGCGCTCTCCGTCTGGCTGAGGCTGAAGATCCGCCGTCAAGGCAAGATTCATGAAATGAGTTTCACGCATGGCGTAGCCGATGCGCCGTTGAAGGTGATTGGCGACGCTGGTGATGAAACCGGCACCGAAGTCAGCTTCATGCCGAGCACTGAAACCTTCACGATGACCGAATTCGACTACGCCACGTTGGAGCATCGCCTGCGTGAGCTCGCCTTCCTGAATTCGGGCGTTCGCATCCTTCTGAGCGACAAGCGTCATTCGGACATCAAGCAGGAAGAGATGCTCTACGACGGTGGCCTGGAGGCCTTCGTCTCCTATCTCGACCGCGCCAAGAAGCCGCTTGTCGACAAGCCGGTGGCGATCCGCGGCGAAAAGGACGGGATTACCGTCGAAGTCGCAATGTGGTGGAATGACAGCTACCACGAGAACGTCCTCTGCTTCACCAACAACATTCCGCAACGTGACGGTGGCACGCATATGGCCGGCTTCCGCGCCGCGCTGACCCGCCAGATCACCTCCTACGCCGATACCTCGGGTATCACGAAGAAGGAAAAGGTGACGCTGACCGGTGACGATTGCCGCGAAGGCCTGACCGCCGTTCTTTCCGTCAAGGTGCCGGATCCGAAGTTTTCGTCGCAGACCAAAGACAAGCTGGTTTCCTCGGAAGTTCGCCCCGTTGTCGAGAACCTAGTCAGCGAAGCGCTGAGCACGTGGCTGGAAGAGCATCCGACGGAAGCTAAGGTTCTGGTCGGCAAGGTGGTCGAAGCCGCCGCGGCGCGCGAAGCGGCCCGTAAGGCGCGTGAGTTGACGCGTCGTAAGGGCGCTCTCGACATTGCCTCTCTGCCCGGCAAGCTCGCCGATTGCTCGGAGCGCGATCCGGCCAAATCCGAAGTCTTTCTTGTCGAGGGCGATTCGGCGGGTGGATCGGCCAAGCAGGGGCGTTCGCGCGAGAACCAGGCGATCCTGCCGCTGCGTGGCAAGATCCTCAACGTCGAGCGTGCTCGCTTCGACAAGATGCTGTCCAGCCAGGAAATCGGTACACTGATTACCGCGCTCGGCACAGGCATCGGCAAGGACGAGTTCAATGCCGAAAAGCTGCGCTACCACAAGATCATCATCATGACGGACGCTGATGTCGACGGCGCCCACATTCGTACGCTGCTGTTGACCTTCTTCTTCCGCCAGATGCCGGAACTGATCGAGCGTGGCCATCTCTACATCGCCCAGCCGCCGCTTTATAAGGTCTCGCGCGGCAAATCGATCCAGTACGTGAAGAACGAGAAGGCCCTTGAGGACTACCTAGTCGGCCAGGGTCTCGAAGATGCTGCCTTAAAGCTCGGCAGCGGCGAAGTGAGGACCGGCCAGGATCTTGGCGAGGTGATTAGCGATGCGTTGCGCCTCCGCGCGCTCCTTGACAATCTGCACTCGCGCTACAATCGCGCTGCCGTCGAACAGGCAGCAATTGCTGGTGCTCTCAATGCTGAAGCCGTTAGCGACCGCTCGAGAGCTGAACAGCTCGCCGGTGAAGTCGCCAGACGTCTTGACCTGATTGCCGAAGAGACAGAGCGCGGTTGGGAAGGGGGCCTCACGAGCGAAGGCGGCATCAAACTTGAGCGTATGGTGCGCGGCGTGAAGGAAGTTGTCGTTCTCGACATGGCGTTGATCGGCTCGCAGGACGCGCGGCTTCTCGATCAGCTGTCGGCTCGCTTGAAGGACATCTATCAGGTGCCTCCGTCACTCTCCCGACGCGACGGTGATGTCGAGATTTCCGGACCACGGGCACTGCTGGACGCGATTTTTGCGAGCGGCCGCAAGGGTCTGACGATGCAGCGTTACAAAGGCCTCGGTGAGATGAATGCCGAGCAGCTCTGGGAAACCACGCTCGATCCGAACGTTCGTTCGCTGCTGCAGGTGAAGGTTGCCGATGCAACGGACGCTGACGGCTTGTTCGCACGCCTGATGGGTGACGAAGTCGAACCTCGCAGAGAGTTCATCCAGGACAACGCGCTGAACGTAGCAAACCTCGATATCTAGCGAGCGGAGCTCGTTTCCGCCTAGAGTCCGCATAAAAAAGCCCCGCGCATCGACGCGGGGCTTTTGCGTGAGAACTAGTCTAGTTGGCGATAAACTTGCCGCGGAAGGCGACCTCTGAAAGAGGCTTGCGCTGGCTCGGAACTTCCCGCTCCTGGTTCCGCTCCGAAAGGACGCTCTTATCGGCAAGACGTCCCAACGCGACGCCCGCCTCCACCCGGTAACCCTCGGGAATAGCAAAAGTTTGCTGGATCTCTTCGTGCTTAATGCCGCCCATCCCGTGAGCGTAGAAACCCGAAAGCCGGGCCTGAAGCGCGAGATAACCCCAAGCAGTGCCAGCGTCGAACGAGTGTGTGTAGCTTTTCCTACCTTCGGAGAAGTCGCCGCTGAAGCCTCTTGAGACGACGTAGATCAGCGCCGAGGCGTTCTTTGCCCACTCTTGATTTGACTCGACGAGGAGACCAACGAACTTGTCCCAGTCCTCAGAACCTTTGAGCGCATAGATGAAGCGCCACGGCTGCTGGTTTGCGGACGACGGTGCCCAATGCGCGGCATCCAGTATCGTCAGAAGCTCCGATTCATCGATCACTTCGCCGGTAAAGGCACGCGGTGACCAGCGCTCGAGAAACAAGGGGTCGATCGAATATTGGGATTCACGGCTATTGCTCTTTGTCATGGCTCTTCCAAGTGCTGTTCAGGCATTCCAGGTGATGTGGAGTTCTTCGCGGAAAGCAAATCGCTTTAGGTGGTCGGCAACGACATTCTCGTATCGCTCTATCTGGGCCGGGTCAGCGGCCGACAATCTCATATGAAGCGCCGCGTGATCGGCTGAAAACGTGACTTCGGCGGTATCACTGAAGGGTACACGCCCGCTTTCCGCCGTGAATTCCACGGTAAACTTGTGGCTCCAGTGTTTGCAGAGCTGTTGGAGATACTTGCTGGCGTGTTCGGTGGCGACAGTCGAGGTCGAAACAGGCATATCAAGCTCCTTCCTGCCTTCCTTAGGCCCCATCCGATGCGTTTGGCAAGCAACTCCGCCATCTCCGGTGGTGCACAGTCTGTTTCAACAATAGTGGCCTCCCACGCGCGTAAAGGCACGCTAAGTTCCGCCAATATCAGCATGAGAGGAAAAACGCCTTGCTCGTAAATGGAAAGTGGACGGAAGATTGGCAGCCGGTTCAGGCGAAGGACGAGAAGGGCGGCTTTGTCCGTCAGATCTCCAGCTTCCGCAATTGGGTTACCCCTGACGGCGCGGCGGGCCCGACGGGAGAGGGCGGCTTCAAGGCCGAGGCGGGACGCTATCATCTCTACGTGGCCTGTATCTGCCCCTGGGCATCGCGGACGCTGATCGGCCGAAAGCTGAAGGGGCTGGAATCGGCCATCTCGGTTTCAGTCGTCGAGCCGGTATTGACGAAGCAGGGCTGGCGGTTCGGCGACTATCCGGGCGCCACGCGGGATCACATTTACGGCGCAACGTATATGCACGAGATCTATACGAGTGCGGCACGCGACTTTACCGGCCGCGCAACCGTGCCCGTGCTTTGGGACAAGCAGTTGCAGACGATCGTCAACAACGAGTCGGCTGATATCCTGCGGATGATGAACGAAGGTTTCGGCGATCTTGCTCGCAATCCGATCGACCTATATCCGGCAGCGCGTCGCACCGAGATCGACGCTTTCAACGAACGGATCTATCCGAGCCTCAACAATGGCGTCTACCGCGCGGGCTTTGCCACGACGCAGCTTGCCTACGAGGAAGCGTTTGCCGGTGTATTCAAGTGCCTCGACTGGGTGGAAACAGAGCTTGGCGATCGGCCCTTCCTGTTTGCAGACCATCCGACTGAAAGTGACATTCGTCTTTTCGTAACGCTCGTGCGCTTCGATATCGCCTATCACGGCCTGTTCAAATGCAATTTGCGCCGTCTCTCGGATTACAAGAATCTTCGCCGCTTCTGCCGGCGAATGCTCGATTGGCCGGGTGTCGTCGAGACCGTCAACTTCGACCATATAAAGCGCGGCTATTACTCGATTGAAAGCCTCAACCCCGCAGGCATCGTGCCTGCGGGTCCTGATCTAGGCGAAATTTTCTGAAGCAGCGTACCGCTTCGGCAAAAAGCCATAATGACACCGGTGAATATCTCGTTCATAGGTGATCAAAACGTGGATGCTGCTTAGGAGGAAATATTATGAAGCTCATGCGTGTTGGAGAGGTTGGTCGCGAGAAACCGGCCATGCTCGATTCCGATGGCAAGATCCGCGATCTGTCGGCGCACGTCTCGGACATCGGCGGCGAAGCGATTTCGCCCGAGGGCCTGTCGAAACTCAAGGCTCTTGACGCGAAGAGCCTGCCGGAACTCGCCTCGGGTCGCATTGGCGCCTGCGTTGCCGGCACCGGAAAGTTCATCTGCATCGGCCTCAATTTCTCTGACCACGCTGCTGAAACCGGCGCGACTGTTCCGCCGGAGCCCGTGATCTTCATGAAGGCAACATCGGCCATCGTCGGGCCGAACGACAATGTCCTGATCCCGCGTGGCTCCGAAAAGACCGATTGGGAAGTCGAACTCGGCGTCGTCATCGGCAAGACGGCAAAGTACGTCAGCGAGGCCGAAGCGCTTGATTATGTTGCCGGCTACTGTGTCTCCCACGACGTTTCGGAGCGCGCCTTCCAGACGGAACGTGCAGGCCAGTGGACCAAGGGCAAGTCCTGCGACACATTCGGTCCGATCGGACCCTGGCTCGTCACCAAGGACGAGATTGCCGACCCGCAAAATCTTGGCATGTGGCTGAAGGTCAACGGCGAAACCATGCAGAACGGCTCGTCGAAAACCATGGTCTATGGTGTCGCTCATGTGGTGTCTTACCTCAGCCAGTTCATGTCGCTGCATCCGGGCGATGTGATCTCGACCGGCACGCCTCCGGGCGTCGGCATGGGCATGAAGCCGCCGCGCTTCCTCAAGGCTGGCGACGTCGTGGAGCTCGGCATTGAAGGCTTGGGTACGCAGAAGCAGACCTTCCTGGCTGATCGATAACGTCCGTTCTGCGATCATTAAGCATTCGAGCGCACCATCATGCCGGGGGTAAATTCCCCGGCATTTCTTTTTGCGGTGCGGATGGCAATGTTGCTGCGCAACAAAAACCTGTTAATCTGCGTTGAGGTGCCAGCACGTCGTTGGAAAGAATCCGATGCCTTTCAATCGGCGTCGTCTTCCAGGTTAGAGAAAGGTGGCGCATCTCATGTTTTATCAGCTTTATGAATTGAACCATGCCGCATTGGCGCCTTATCGGGCTTTCGCCGATATCATGCGCATGGTCTATGCCAATCCCCTCAATCCGATTTCGCAGACGCCCTGGGGGCGTACGATGGCGGCGAGTCTCGAGATGTTCGAGCGGACGACCCGACGCTACGGCAAACCGGCCGTCGGTCTGCATGACACTGTTGTCGAGGAAGGAAAGGTGGCCGTACGGGAAGAGATCGTCTGGTCGCATCCCTTCTGCAATCTGCTCCATTTCGCGCGCAATGTTCCAAGCAGCCATGCGCCAGACCCGCGCATTCTCATCGTCGCGCCGATGTCGGGCCACTACGCGACACTGCTGCGCGGCACGGTCGAAGCGTTGCTGCCAAGCGCCGACGTTTACATTACCGACTGGATCGATGCGCGCATGGTGCCGATGACGGAAGGCACCTTCGATTTTGACGACTACATCGACTACGTCATCGAGATGCTTCGCTTCCTGGGCCCGGATACGCATGTGATTGCCGTCTGTCAGCCTTCCGTGCCGGTTTTGGCTGCCGTCGCCCTCATGGAAGCGGAGAACGATCCGTTTTCGCCCTCATCGATGACCCTGATGGGCGGACCGATCGACACGCGCATCAACCCGACAGCCGTCAACCAGCTTGCCAAGGAACGCTCGCTGGAATGGTTCGCGGATAATGTGATCATGAATGTGCCCTGGCCGCAGCCGGGCTTCATGCGTCCGGTCTATCCCGGCTTCCTGCAGTTGTCCGGCTTCATGTCGATGAACCTCGATCGGCACGTGATCGCTCACAAGGAGTTCTTCATGCATCTGGTGAAGAACGATGGCGAGCCGGCCGAAAAGCACCGCGACTTTTATGACGAGTACCTCGCGGTCATGGACTTGACGGCGGAGTTCTACCTTCAGACGGTCGAACAGGTCTTCATCAAGCACGCGCTGCCGAAGGGCGAGCTGCTCTACCGTGGTAAGCTTGTCGATCCCGCCGCCATCCGCAACGTGGCACTTCTCACCGTCGAGGGGGAAAACGACGACATCTCCGGCGTCGGCCAGACACAGGCTGCCCAGACCATCTGCGTCAACATCCCCGACAACATGCGCATGCACTACCTGCAGCCCGACGTCGGCCACTATGGCGTCTTCAACGGCTCACGCTTCCGCCGGGAGATTGCGCCGCGGATCATCAGCTTCGTGAAGGAACATGCCCGTTCGGGAAAGCCCGTGGTGAAACGGGTGATCAAGGGCGGAAAATCCGCCTGATTTAGTATATTCTGAATTAGCGATTGTATTTCAAGGCGTTGTCCGATTTGGGCGGGCGCTGCCTTGAAGCGGGCCAGGCGTGTAACCACATCGATTCCAGCGTTCGGTATCTCGCCGGACGCGGAAAATGCGAGGACACCGCACGATGAACCAGTCAGCATTGCTTCGCCCGGATTGGACTCCGGCTACCATTGCCCTGATGATCCTCGGCTTCGTGGTTTTCTGGCCTCTGGGTCTCGCCATGCTCGCCTACATCATCTTTGGAGAGCGTTTGCGCGGTTTCAAGCGCGACGCCAACAGCGCCGCCGATGGATTCTTCGCCGGCTGCCGACGTTCACATGGCCGCTATCGCCCTCATTTCTCGACGGGCAATGTTGCCTTCGATGATTGGCGCAAGGCCGAGCTCGACCGGCTGGAAGAAGAGCGTCGCAAGCTTGATGAAATGCGCGAGGATTTCGACTCCTACATGCGCGAACTACGCCGCGCCAAGGACCAGGAAGAGTTTGACCGCTTCATGCGCGACCGCAAGAACGGCAAGCGCGAAGACAATGGTCCGGTAGCAGAATACCAGACTCCGTAATTCCCAGGACCGTTCAGCACTGAAACTTGAACCGGCATCATCGATGCCGGCTTTTCTTTGCCAAGAATTCCAGCGAATCATATAGAAAATGCCCATGTTCCCGCTCCCTGCAAAGCCACGCCGCAGCGTTCGAAAACCGGCTCCGCCGGAAACGCGAACGCTTGACGTTGCCGGACGCCTGATGCCGCTGACGATCAAGCAGCACGAGCGGGCGACCCGCATTACATTGCGCATCGAGCCTGGCGGTCGGGGCCTGAAGATGACGATCCCGTGCGGATTGGCGCAGCGCGAGGTAAATGCCTTCCTCGACCGCCATCAGGGCTGGCTCTTGACCAAGCTTGCCAAATTCTCGACCGACAGCGGTCTTCGTGATGACGGCACCATTCTCTTTCGGGGCGTATCCCATCGCGTTCACCACACCGGCAGCGTGCGGGGCCTGACAGAAGCCGTCGTCGTTGATGGCAAACCCGTGCTCAAGGTCAGCGGCATGCCCGAGCATCTCGGACGCCGGATTGCCACGTTTCTGAAGAAGGAAGCGCGAGCCGATCTCGAGAGGCTGGCAACGTTCCATGCCCGCTCGATCAATGCGCCGATCAGGTCTATCGCCATGAAGGACACCCGCAGTCGGTGGGGTTCCTGCTCCTCGGAGGGAAACCTGAGCTTTTCCTGGCGCATCGTCATGGCGCCGCCGTCAGTGGTCGACTACCTTGCGGCCCATGAAGTCGCTCATCTCAAGGAGATGAACCACGGGCCACGCTTCTGGGCGCTCTGCAAGAAGCTCTGCCCCCACATGGAAGAGGCGAAGCTCTGGTTGAAGCGGCACGGCAGTCAACTGCACGCCATCGATTTCGACTGAGCGACGCCTCGCAAAAATCAGCTTTTGTCGTGATTTGGCTCGACTCCAAGTGCTTTTCGTGTCACTTCGCTGCCATGAAACCGGATATCAAAATCTGCGGACTGAAGACGCCTGAGGCGATCGATCGTGCACTCGCGCGCGGCGCCACACATATCGGCTTCATCTTCTTCGAAAAGAGTCCCCGCTACATCGAGCCTGATATCGCCGGCAAGCTAGCGGAGCCGGCTCGCGGCAAGGCCAAGATCGTTGCGGTTTTGGTCAATCCGAGCAACGACGATCTTGATGAAATCGTGGCGCTGCTTCGGCCCGATATCCTGCAGTTGCATGGCGACGAGAGCCCGGAGCGCGTTTTGACCATCAAGGCGGTGTATGGACTGCCGGTCATGAAGGCTTTCTCGGTGCGGTCGGCTGACGATCTGAAGCGGGTCGAGGCTTATGTCGGCATCGCCGATCGCTTCCTCTTCGACGCCAAGCCGCCGAAAGGGTCGGATTTGCCGGGTGGCAACGGCGTGTCCTTCGATTGGAGCCTGCTTACCTGGCTTGACGACAGCGTGGATTACATGCTTTCCGGTGGCCTGAACAAGGGCAATATTGCCGAGGCGCTCGGCATCACCAAGGCACCCGGGATCGACGTATCTTCGGGGGTCGAAAGCGCGCCCGGCGTCAAGAACGTCGCAATGATCGATGAGTTTTTCGATGCGGTCCAAACGGCTTGTCAGCCCGAAACGACCTCAGGGAGTTGAGAGTGAACCAGACGCCAAAACCGAATTCCTTCCGTTCCGGCCCTGATGAAGACGGCCGTTTCGGCATCTACGGCGGCCGTTTCGTCGCCGAAACGCTGATGCCTTTGATCCTCGACCTGCAGGACGAGTGGAACAAGGCAAAGGACGATCCGGAATTTCAGGCGGAGCTGAAGCAGCTTGGCACCCACTATATCGGTCGCCCGAGCCCGCTCTATTTCGCCGAGCGCCTGACGGCCGAACTCGGTGGCGCGAAGATCTATTTCAAGCGCGAAGAGCTGAACCACACCGGTTCGCACAAGATCAACAACTGCATCGGCCAGATCCTGCTCGCCAAGCGCATGGGCAAGACCCGTATCATCGCGGAAACTGGTGCCGGCCAGCATGGCGTTGCCTCGGCAACGGTTGCCGCCCGCTTCGGGCTCCCCTGTGTCGTTTACATGGGCGCAACCGACGTCGAGCGTCAGGCGCCGAACGTGTTTCGCATGAAGCTGCTTGGTGCCGAGGTAAAGCCGGTGACCGCCGGTCACGGCACGCTCAAGGACGCCATGAACGAGGCATTGCGCGACTGGGTCACGAACGTCGACGACACCTATTACCTGATCGGCACTGCCGCCGGTCCGCATCCCTATCCGGAAATGGTTCGCGACTTCCAGGCCGTCATTGGCACCGAAGCCCGTGAGCAGATTTTGGAAGCCGAAGGTCGGCTGCCGGATCTCGTCATCGCAGCCGTCGGCGGCGGTTCGAACGCGATCGGCATCTTCCATCCGTTCCTTGATGACGAGAGCGTCAAGATGGTTGGCGTCGAAGCCGGCGGCAAGGGCCTCAATGGTGACGAGCACTGCGCCTCGATCACTGCGGGTTCGCCCGGCGTCCTCCACGGTAACCGGACCTACCTTCTGCAGGATGGCGACGGCCAGATCAAGGAAGGCCATTCGATTTCCGCTGGTCTTGACTATCCTGGCATCGGCCCCGAGCATTCCTACCTGAACGACATCGGTCGCGTCGAGTATGTGCCGATCATGGACCATGAGGCGCTCGAAGCTTTCCAGACGCTGACCCGCCTCGAAGGTATCATTCCGGCGCTGGAGCCATCGCACGCGCTGGCCGAAGTCATCAAGCGCGCGCCGAAGATGGGCAAGGACGAGATCATTCTGATGAATCTCTCCGGCCGCGGCGATAAGGACATCTTCACTGTCGGCAAGATTCTGGGAATGGGTGAGTAAGCATGACCGCACGTATGGACAAACGCTTCGCCGATCTTAAGGCGGAAGGCCGGCCGGCACTCGTCACCTATTTCATGGGAGGCGACCCCGACTACGAAACCTCGCTCGGCATCATGAAGGCTCTGCCGGAAGCGGGTTCCGATGTTATTGAACTCGGCATGCCGTTCTCCGATCCGATGGCCGATGGTCCGGCGATCCAGATGGCTGGCCAGCGCGCTCTGAAGGGCGGCCAGACGCTGAAGAAGACGCTGCAGCTTGCCAGCGATTTCCGCAAGACGGACGATGCGACGCCGATCGTAATGATGGGCTATTACAACCCGATCTATGTCTACGGCGTGGAGAAGTTCCTCGACGACGCGCTGGCAGCCGGCATCGATGGCCTCATCGTCGTCGACCTTCCACCCGAGATGGATGACGAACTCTGCATCCCTGCGATCAAGAAGGGGATCAACTTCATTCGGCTTGCGACGCCGACGACCGACGAAAAGCGCCTGCCGACCGTTCTTCGGAACACGTCCGGCTTCGTCTATTATGTTTCGATGACTGGTATCACTGGCTCTGCTCTGCCGGATCCGTCTCTGGTCTCGGGCGCCGTCAAGCGCATCAAGCAGCACACCAACCTGCCTGTTTGCGTCGGCTTCGGCGTCAAGACCGCCGACCATGCAAAGGTCATTGGCAACTCGGCCGATGGCGTGGTTGTCGGCACAGCAATTGTCAATCAGGTGGCAACGAGCCTCACCAAGGATGGGAAGGCGACAGCCGATACCGTCCAGGCCGTCGCCACCCTCGTTCGTGGACTGTCAACGRGTACACGTTCGGCGCGCCTTGTTGCTGCCGAATAATTTCCCCACATTGGCAAGAGTCAATCAGGAGTTTTCGACTTGAACTGGATCACCAACTACGTCCGCCCCCGCATCAATTCCATGCTGGGCCGCCGCGAAGTGCCGGAGAACCTCTGGATCAAGTGCCCGGAAACGGGTGAGATGGTCTTCCATAAGGATCTGGAAGACAACAAGTGGGTCATTCCGGCCTCCGGTTATCACATGAAGATGCCGGCAAAGGCTCGCCTTGCCGACCTTTTCGACGATGGCGTCTATGAGGCTCTGCCGCAGCCAAAGGTCGCCCAGGATCCGCTGAAATTTCGTGATTCCAAGAAATACACGGACCGTCTGAAGGACAGCCGCATCAAGACCGAGCAGGAAGACACCATTCTCGCTGGCGTCGGCAAGATGCGCGGCCTGAAGATCGTCGCGGTCGTTCATGAGTTCAACTTCATGGGCGGTTCGCTCGGCATTGCCGCGGGCGAGGCGATCGTCAAGGCGTTCGAACGCGCCATTGCGGAGAAGTGCCCGCTGGTCATGTTCCCGGCATCTGGTGGTGCCCGCATGCAGGAAGGTATCCTGTCGCTGATGCAGCTGCCACGCACGACCGTGGCGGTAGACATGCTGAAGGAAGCAGGACTGCCTTACATCGTCGTGCTGACCAATCCGACCACTGGCGGTGTTACCGCGTCCTACGCGATGCTCGGTGACCTGCATCTGGCCGAACCCGGGGCTGAAATCTGCTTCGCCGGGAAGCGCGTTATCGAGCAGACGATCCGCGAGAAGCTTCCGGAAGGCTTCCAGACCTCCGAGTATCTGCTGGAACACGGCATGGTGGACATGGTGGTCAAGCGCCACGATATTCCGGATACGCTCGCGCGCGTCTTGAAGATCCTGACGAAGAAGCCGGTTGCGAACCTATCCAAGGAAAACAGCGGGACGCTTGCTATCGCTGCAAGCGCCTGACAGAACCCATCACAGGCGGGGTGAGCGATGATACCCAGGGGCCAAGCCGTAGTGAGTGAAGCAGCACAGGAAATCGACAAGCTCTTGGGCCTGCATCCCAAGGGCTTCGATCTATCCCTGGATCGCATTACCCGACTGCTTTCCGTCCTCGGGGATCCGCAGAAGAAATTGCCGCCCGTCATTCATGTGGCGGGCACGAACGGCAAGGGGTCCGTGACGGCGTTTTGCCGGGCTTTGCTGGAAGCCGGTGGCTACAGCGCGCATGTCCATACCTCTCCGCATCTCGTCAACTGGCACGAACGCTATCGGATCGGCGCCAAGGGCGGTCGCGGGCAACTGGTGGACGATGCGGTCTTCGCCGAGGCGGTGCGGCGCGTGGCGGCCGCCAATGACGGGCAGAAGATCACCGTTTTCGAGATCCTCACCGCAGTCACTTTCATTCTGTTCTCAGAGCATCGGGCCGATGCCGCGATCATCGAGGTTGGTCTCGGCGGTCGTTTCGACGCGACGAACGTCATCTCCGACCCGGCCGTTTCGGTCATCATGCCGATTTCCTTGGATCATCAGCCTTACCTCGGCGATCGCGTCGAACTGATCGCGGCAGAAAAAGCCGGTATCATGAAGCGCGGGCACCCTGTTGTGATCGGCAAGCAGGAATATGATGCCGCGCTCGACGTGCTGATGTCGACCGCCGAACGGCTGAACTGCCCGACCGCAGTCTTCGGCCAGGACTACATGGCGCATGAGGAATATGGGCGTCTCGTCTATCAGGACGAGTTCGGTCTCGCCGACCTGCCATTGCCCCGCCTTCCCGGCCGCCACCAATATGCCAATGCCGCCGCTGCGATCCGCGCCGTCAAGGCCGCCGGCTTTGCGGTCACCGAAACGATGATGGAAAAGGCGCTGCTGTCGGTCGAGTGGCCGGGCCGTCTCCAGCGTCTGAACGACGGCAATCTGATGGCCAGTGCTCCGGCTAAAGCAGAGATCTGGGTCGATGGCGGCCACAACCCCGGCGCCGGCGAAGTTATCGCCGAGGCCATGGCGAATTTCGAGGAAAAGCAGCCGCGCCCGCTCTTCCTGATCATCGGCATGATCAACACCAAGGATCCGGTTGGCTACTTCAAGGCTTTCAAGGGATTGGCCGAGAAGGTCTATTGCGTGCCGATCCGCGGGAGCGATGCGATGATCGATCCGGTGATCCTTGCAAACGCCGCCTATGACGCCGGCCTCGTCGCGGAACCGATGTCGACGGTCAGCGATGCGTTGGAGGCGATCAAGGAGGGCGCCTTTGAACAGGCCCACCCACCGCGCATCCTGATCGGCGGCTCTCTCTATCTCGTCGGCGATGTGCTTGCCGACAACGGGACGCCCCCGAAATGAGAAAAAGCCCGGTCGAACGCCGGGCTTTTTCCTATCTGCTTATGGATAAATTAAGCGGCGCTCGAGATCCAGCTCGAAAGAGCGGTCTTCGGGGCAGCGCCAACTTTGATGTCAGCAACTTCGCCGGCCTTGAACATGGCGAGTGTCGGAATGGAACGGACGCCAAACTGGGCGGCGAGTTCCGGGTTTTCATCGATATTGAGCTTGGCGACCTTCACCTTGCCCTGAAACTCGACAGCGAGTTCTTCGAGGCTGGGGGCGATCATCTTGCACGGGCCGCACCATTCAGCCCAGAAATCGACGACGACGGGTTCTGCGGATTCCAGAACTTCCGACTGGAAGTTGTTGATATCGACTTTTACGGTAGCCATAGGCTGCTCCTTTACGGATTCCTGTTGAAACACATGTGAGCGTGCGGTGCGGGAATTTCAATGCCCGTATTTCACTTTGTCTCGAGTTGCGCAAGCGCCGACGCCAATGCATCCGGCGTCAGCGTGTGAACCGAAGCATTTTCAGTGTAGACAAGCACGCAATCGACGCGCTTGCCGGGATAGAGCGGCGCCAGGATCTCGCGATAGATCGCAAGCTGCGCCTTGTGTGCAAATGGGATGGCCTCTGCCGTCTGCGGCGGGACGCGATTGGTCTTGTAGTCCAGCACGACGATGCGATCGTCGAAGACCGCCATTCTGTCGACACGGCCGGAAATGGCATAGTCCTGGCCGGCGATCGTCAGCGTCCCCATGACGGAGACCTCAGCCTGTGCATGAGTCGAGAAGACGGCTTCGAGGTCGGCTGCGCCCAATAGCGTCAGAACCGAGTCGACCAATTGCCGCCGCTCTGCTTCGGGCCAGAATGGCGCCGCACGCTTGGCGTATCGTGATGCTGCATCTGGCTGATCGCCGCGTGGCACATCCGGCAGCACCTGCAACATGCGGTGGAGGAGCCGCCCTTTTTGCAGCGAGCGATCCGGCTTTCCCGTTTCCGTGAAGAGCGGGGAGGCGACGAGGAGGTCATCGGCGCCATCGTCGATGATCGTTCCGATGCCGGATGGGCTGAGCGGGCGCGGCAATTGCCTGCGCGGTGGCAGTGGCCTGTCGAGGCCAGGCGGGACCGTCTGTTGTCTGGCGGTCTCCGCGCTGCGTTCAAGGCGCTCGAACCTTCTCTCTATCCGTGGTACGCGCCATTCGATGCCAGCCCATGTCCCGTCAGGCCCAGAAAATGTCGCAGCAGATACATGCGGATGGCTGTCGGTCATCGCAGCGGAAATCATGGCATGCCAGGTATCGGTGTTGGGACGAATGCCCCTGTAGCCGCAAACGGTAAGGCGATCGGCGGCCCGGGTCATCGCAACATAGAGCAGCCGGCGATATTCCTGTTCCGCCAGCGATTGGATGCGCGTCGCGTCGGCCTGGGTCAGCGAGTTACTGAGATCGCCGATCGGAACCCATGCCGGCATGGGCGGCTCGCCGCTCCCCTGTTCAAGCAGCCGCAGCTTCGGCATGTGCGAATGGGTGAAGGCCTTCGAGCCGCCGTCGACGAGGAACACGATCGGTGCCTCAAGGCCCTTTGAGGCGTGGACTGTCATGATCCGGACTTCATTCCGGCCTTTGTCCTGCTCACGCTTCACCTCCGGTGCTTCGATTTCAAGCGTCGAAATGAAGGATTGCAGGCCTGGCAGGCCCGAGCTTTCGTGATCAAGCGCGAATGTCAGGAATTCATCGAGAATATCGCTGACCTCGGTTCCGAGCCGGGCAAGGAATTGTCGTCGGCCGCCGTGGCATCCGAGAACACGAGCATAGAAATCGTGAACCGACAGCGTCTCGGATTCGTCCAGGAAGAGCCTGAGGCGAGAGACGGCTGTTTCAAAGCGCGCATTTCCATCAGCGGCGAACTTCTGCACGTGAGCCCAGGCACTCTCGCCCTCCGTACGCAGGGCGGCAATTGCGAAGACGTCGTCTTCGCTCAGATCGAGAAGCGGGCTCTTCATCAGCGCTGCCAAGGAGAGGTCGTCCTCGGGCAACAGTAGAAAGCGGCCGAGCGCCACGAGGTCCTGCACGGCAATGTGGCTCGTCAGGCGCAGGCGGTCGGCGCCGGCAACCGGTATGTCGCCGCGTCGCTTCAAGGCGCGTGTCAGCGCGTTGACGAAGGCGTCGCGCTTGCGCACGAGGACGAGGATATCGCCGGCCTCGATCAGTCGCTCCTTGCCCTTCTCGACGATCGTTTCCTTGCCCACCAGATTGCCGATCGCATGAGCAATGCGACGGGCGAGCACTGATGCTGGGGCGCTCTCCGGCGTGGCGTCAAAGGGTGCGGTCCAATCTTCTTCCTTGATCGTCGCTTCAGGCGCGACCATCTCCCAGAGATCGACTGCGCCCGGGTGGCCTATGCGGTTAGAACGGTGCACCACCGGCTCGCCTGCCGCACTTAACCCGCGGGCATTTTCAGCCGGTGTGAAGATGTGGTCCACTGCGGCAAGGACATCCGAGGTCGATCGGAATGAGAGCGGCAGCCGCACCGTTGAGAAGGCGTGCCCGCTCTGCGAGACGCGCCGACGCGTCCGCTGGCTTTCTTCTGAAAAGCGTTCGGGCCGAGCGCCCTGGAAAGAATAGATCGATTGCTTTTCGTCGCCGACGGCAAAAAGGGTACGCACCACATTGCGGGCGCTCTCGCCGGAAAAGAAATCCTCGGCCAGCGACTGGATCACGCTCCACTGGATTGGACTTGTATCCTGTGCCTCGTCGACAAGGATATGGTCGATCCCTTGGTCGAGCTTGTAGTGGATCCAGGGGCCAACGTCGCTCTTGTGCAAGAGTTCGGAAGTCCGCGTTATCAGATCCTCGAAATCGAGTTGGCTGCGCTGCTTCTTGAGGTCGTCGTAGTCTTTGTTGAGGCGGTCGGCGAGGATCAGCGCTGCGCGTGTTGCCTCGTACATGCGGGCCGTTTTCCACCGATCCCGACACAATACCACGTGCGCTCGGGCCATTGCCACGGCATCGATGAGCTCCGGTGCTTCAGTCAGCATGGCCTTCACGAAAAACTGCGAATCCGCCTTTGGTTCAGCCCTTGCGGTAAGGAAGATTTTCTCCAGCACCGACGCCCGGCGCGCGGGGTCTCGTTCGCGCGCTGCCGACCGCAAGCCGGCTGCGATATCGTGCGCCTTTGCCCCGCCTTTCTGATCCGCAAGGTCTAGGTACCGGTCGAGCACCCCGCCGCGCAGACCAGGAAGCGGCCAATACGACTCGGCGATCCCGGTCGCAGTATCGTCTTCAGAAAGGTGAAGCTTCGTGCGCAGTACCGCATCGAGGCCACCCTTCCGCTCCGCATCCTGCGTGAAAGTGCGGATCGCATTGCGGTTCGCGATGATTTCCTCAAGAAGGTTTTCGAGGCCTGACTCATCGCCGAGATTGAGCACGTAAGCAAAGGCGTCCGCGAGCGCCGGATCGTCCTCCGGTGTAGTGGCCGTAAGCAGCGATCGCCGTGCATCCGAAAGAAGCGTCGCGGCAGCCCGATCGTCGAGCACGGAAAAGTGGCCGGCGACGTTAGCTTCCAACGGAAACTGGTGCAGCAAAGCTTCGCAAAACGCGTGAATGGTTTGGATCTTCAGCCCGCCCGGCGTTTCCAGTGCTTTTGCAAAGAGGCGCCTCGCCTCCGCAAGCTTCACCCTATCCGGCGCCTTGCCTTCGATCCGCGTGATGCGTTCTTCAAGTTCCGTGTCCGGCAGAACCGCCCACTCGGCAAGCCGCTCGAAAACGCGGTTCGACATTTCGGAGGCTGCCGCCTTCGTATAGGTCAGGCAGAGGATTGCTGACGGACGTGCTCCGGCCAGCAGGAGCCGGATAACACGCTGCGTCAGGACGTGCGTTTTTCCGGAGCCGGCATTGGCGGAAACCCAGGCTGAGCGTTGCGGATCGGATGCGATCGATTGCTGGATGGTCGTCCAACTCGTCCAGGCAACGGGATCATCGCCCTCAGGCAGCGTTGCGTCGTCATTCATCGCCGGTTTCCTCGTCGCTCTCTGCGGCAGACCATTCGGAAACGCGCGCCAGATGATCGTAATCACCACCGAAATCGAACTGCTGTGCCGGCACAAGCCGCGAGGTGAAGCCCTTTTCGCCTGACTGCAGGAGCGAGACGAACTTTATGAGTTGGTCGATCGAGTCGGTGGCCAGGTCCATGGCCGATTTTGCCTTGTCGGTTCTGGCCGAAGTCTCGTTGTTGACGGTGTCGACCTTAAAGCGATTGCCCGGCCGCAGGCGCACGTAGAGAAGATCTTGTGGAACAAGACTGCCAGCATCCCGGAAGGCGCCGGCGTGAAGCGCGGCGGCCTCCAGTGCCAGCTGGGGATCAAGAAGCGCGCGTGCCTGAGGGGCGGAGGGATTGTATCCGGTCTTGTAGTCGATGATGTCGGCGGTACCGCTGCCGGTGATGTCGATCCGGTCGGCGACGCCGCTCAGGCGGACATTGATCGCCTCCAACTCCACCCCGCCACGCACCTCGGTCAATGTTCTTCGAATGCCTGGCTGTCGCTGCGCCTCCCACTCGAGAAACGCGCGGGCAACTTCACGGAAACGCGGGCGCCAGACTGCATCGATATGTGCAGGAAGTTGCTCCGTATCGAAGAGTTCGTTCAGAATGTTCTCCATCGCCGTTTCAGCTGCCGGCGTTCCGGCAACGTGACCTTCACGGACGAAGCGGTCGATGATCTTGTGATAGAGCGTTCCTCGCTCCGCGGCGCCAGGGTCTCGATTGAACGGTGCTACCGGGTCAAGGCGCAGAACGCGGCGTGCATAGATTGCATAGGGGTCGCGACGAAGGCGCCCGACCTCGCTGAAAGAGTAGGACTTAGGCTGAATCTCCAGCGGCGGTATTGGACTTGGACGTTGCGCGGGCGCTTGGCTGTCGCCTTGGTCGATGAGGTTCGCCCAATGCACAAAATTGTCGCCGCGGGCCTTGAGCTGTGCCTCGAACTCGTGCCCGCCGAATGCGAGCAGCCGCTGCAACCAGCGCGACGCGACGGTTGGCGTCGAACCTTGTCGAAGGGCTCGCGAATAGATGAGATGGCGCGTGCCATTGGCCATTTCGAAATCGTGCGACAGCTGGCCGATGCGCCGTTCTGGAGGTTCCAGCCCGATCTCGGTCTTCATTGTCCGAGAAACGAAGGGGTTATTGGATGTTTGACCCGGCCATGAGCCTTCGTTCAGGCCGCCCAGGATCAATGTGTCTACGTTCTGCAGGCGCGCTTCTAGCGTGCCGAAGATGAAAATTCTCGGATGGCTTAGCGCCCGTGGCTTTACAGCCTGGCCAGCCAATAGCGCAGTGACGATGTCGATCCACTGCGGGCCATCCGCGTCGATCTGCCCCTCGGTTTCGATCACTTCGCCGAGCATCGACGCCAGGGCGTCGCCCGCTTCGCCGGACCAGAGACCAGCAAGATCGCCGCGCGCGTCGCGGGTTACCGCCTCCAATACGCGCCCGGTTCGCTCCCCCCAATCGGCGAGCTCAAGGCTGGCCGTTAGCCCCGGCTCGGGAAGGCGCCGAACAAGCGCCGACGCCAGCGGTTCGGTCGCTTCGGCAACTCGTCGGGCAAGAGCACGCGCGTGGTCAATCGCATCGGCGGGAAGGGATTTTCGCCACTGCGGCGCGTGACGATCCAACGCCTGCTCAGACAGCTGCTGCTCAAGAAGCGGTTCCAACGCCGAGATGTCGACGTCGGCCACACCACCACGCAGTGCCAGCAGCTCCAGAGCTGCTACCGCTGCCACGTGCACGCCACGCTCCAGCCCAAAATGCGCCAGGGGATGCTTCAGCAATCCGACGATAGCGACGGGATCGCCAGGGCGAAGGGTTGCTTCCAGCAGCAGTTGCAACAGCGTTCCCTGTGGGGTGGCGGAAAGCGGCGTGCCTGCGGAATCGTCCGCAACGATGCCGAAACGCGATAATTCCGTCGTCACGCGGCGGGCTAGGTTTCGATCCGGTGTGATCAATGCCGCCCGGCTCTCGCCGTCATTGCCGGGCGCGCGCTCGAGCGCCAAGCGGAGGGCGATTGCAATTGCAGTGGCTTCCTCGCGCTCATTGCCCGCCTCGATCAGCGAGACATCTGCAAATGCCGCTGAGATCGTAGCGTCAGATAGTTTCGCCTTCCATGTGCCCCAGTCGCTGGTTGCTTCGGCAGGGGAGAGCGCATGTGAGAGGATTTCGCTACGCTGTCGCAATTCCTCGGGCGGCGCGGCAAGCTGCACCACATCCTGCCGCGTCAATTTCAGTCGCTTTAGCAACTGCGCGAGGCCGTATTGCGAGTGGCTGCGGCTCGCCGGGTCGGCGGGCTGATCTATCCGAATGTCGGGCGCCACCATTCGCCAATGCTCATCCGGCATGCCGAGGTCGAGCCCCGGCAGAACGATGACGCCTTCCGGAAGGTTGGCGACCGCTGCGATAAGGTCGGCCGTCGCCGGCACAGAGCCTGTCGATCCTGCAATGATGATGGGTCCCATCGGCCGGGCTGTCGCCAGGCGATTTGCTTCGGCACGAAGAATTGCGTTGCGGTGTCTTGCGGGCGATGATTTGCCGAGCTCATTCAGCCGCTCCGGCCAGAAGGCGCTGGCAATCTGCAGGAACTCGGCCGTCAGTTGCCACCAAAGCGCATAGTCTTTCACATTCAGGCGAGACAGTTCGTTCCAATCCCGATCCTCGGTCTCGATGGCGTCGATCAATTCCGCAAGATTGCGCGCAAGCCAAATGGCGTCGGCTGGGCTTGCGGGCGCGACGAGCGGCGAATCGGAATGGATGCTGCGCACAATCTCCGGCAGCTTGTTTCGCCAGGCGAGGATAAGGCGCGCGAGTTCCAGCAGGCGGGCGGTGTTGGATAACGGCTGAGCAAGATCCAGGGTCGCGGGCAGGGCTTCGTCGAAATAGCCGCTATCGTCGTCGGTCTCGCCGAGCGGTCGGATAACCGGGAGGATTGCGGATCGTCCGCCGAGGAGATCGACGAACTCCGAGCGGAGCACGCGTGCTGCGCGCCTCGTTGGCAGATAGATCGTGGTTTTCGAAAGCGATAGGGGATCGCCGGGATCATACCGGAAATGCGGTGTCAGTCGGCCGTCACAAAGGCTTTCGGCAAGGCTCTTCAGGAAGGGAAGCCCTGCGGGGATGCTCAAGACCCTCGGCCGGTGATGCTCGGCCATCCGTCATGCAAACGTCCGGTATCGCCGGATCGTTTCCTCCGCTTCACCAATCGCTTCCGGCGTGCCGACAGTAAGCCAGTGTCCTTCGAGTACGGTACCGTAGAGCCGGCCGCGAGCGATCGCCTTGTCAAAATAGAGATTGAGGTTGAATGGATCGGCTGGCGCGTCATCGAGAAACGACGTGTCCATTGCAATGGCGCCGGCATAGACAATTGGGCAGGGACCCGAGTCGAAGAAACGGGTCAACCGGCCATCCCGCGCCATGTTGAAGTCGTTCTTTCCGTTGTGCCCGGTCGTGTCTTCCAGTTTCACGCAAAGCATAGCCATGTCCATCTCTTCCGGTCGGAAGAATCCGGCTAAGCGTGTCAGGTTGCTGGGAACGCCGCGGCGTTCTCCGATCCAGAAGAGGTCGGCATTCGTGACAAAAACCTTGCCGGGATTAAGCAGCTTCAAGCCCTTCGCAAGGCCGCCGCCGTTGTTCAACAGCTTCTCGCGTTCGTCGGAGATGATGATCTCGAGGTCTTTGTATGAAGCCAGGTGCGCCAGCATCTGATCGGCGTGGTGATGAATATTGACCACGACCCTTTCGACACCGGCTTCCGCAAGCGAATCGAGCGCGTAATCGATCATCGCCTTGCCGTCGATCTTCACGAGCGGCTTCGGGATGGTGTCGGTGATCGGCCGCATGCGGGTTCCAAGACCTGCAGCGAGAACCATGGCTTGCTTGATGCTCATCTGATCCGAGAAATTATGATTCGCTTGGTACTATTCCAGCCCTTACGCACCAGTCGCGCAAGGGGGCAAGCGTTTCATGTTCCAGCGCAACGGAAAGATAGGACAGGGTGCGCGGCATATGCCTCATATAGCCAGGTTTTCCGTCTCGTTGCATCAAGCGAACCCAGAGGCCGGCAAGCTTGCAATTGCGTTGTGCAGACATGATTGCCCAACTCTTCAGGAAACGAGCCTCATCGAAGCCACCCTTTGTTCTGCGCAGAGATAGATAGTCGTCCATCAATTGCCGGAACAGATCGGGCGGGACCGTGACGCGCGCATCCTGCACGATTGAAGCGAGATCGTAGGCTGTGGGGCCGATCATCGCGTCCTGGAAATCAATCAGTCCGACGCGCGCTATCCCACGCTCGTTGTCGCGCCAGATAATGTTCGGCGAGTGGAAATCGCGGAGGAGAAGGCTTTTTTCGGAGGCTTCAAGTTCGTCGATCAGCCTGTCCCAGATCGCGAGGTATTCATCGCGCTCGGCGCCACTGGCGGCGGTACGGCCACGCTTCCAGGGCAAATGCCAATCGAGAACGAGACGTACCTCCATCTTCATCGCCGTCCGATCGAAGTCGGGGATGTGGTGGACGTGGCTGTCGGTGACGCGAATGTCCTGCGGGATCGTCAGCGAGTGCAGATGCGCCAGGCAGGCAACGCTCGCCCGGTAGCGGTCGGCGATGGGCTGACCTTGCAAATCCAGGACGCCGTCGGTGCCAAGGTCCTCCAGAAGCAGGATGCCTTGGTCGTAGTCGACCTGGTAGATCTCCGGTGCAGCAAAACCCTCCTGTCGGAGCACATTGGCAATGGCAACGAAAGGATAGGCATTCTCGGCGATATGCGCGACCTTCGGATATGGCTTGCCATCCAGGACCGGCGGCCCTTCCGGCAACGGTGGCCAATCCATCAGCACGCGTCGCTTCCCATCACCGGCATAGACTGCCTCGTAGGCTCGAAGCGAGGCATCGCCTGTCAGAAAACGACGCTTCGCATTGGTGTATCCCGCTGCATCGATGAAATCACGTATGGCCAGGACGCGTCGGATCCGGGCAGCCTGTTTTTCCGGGGCCGCAATGGTCACCTTTCGACCCAGGCCCTCGTGCTCCAGCTTGAGCGCAATGCGGTCTGCCGGCAGCTCGTCGCTTGCCATCTCAGGCCACTCGACGAGGCAGATGCCGTCCTGGAGTGCTTCGTCGAAGCCGAGTTCGGTGAGTTCGGCCGGATCGCCGAGACGGTACAGGTCGAAATGTGCGACCGGTACGCGCAGGTCGTAGGCTTGCACCAGGGTGAAGGTGGGGCTTGGCACGTCGAGTTCGTCATCATCCGCCATCGCACGCAGGAATGCGCGCGCGAGCGACGATTTCCCGGCCCCGAGGTCGCCCGAAAGGGCAAGGCAGTCGCCGCGTTTCAGCGCCAACGCCAGGTCCTCTCCAAAGCGGATTGTTTCCGCCTCATCCTTCAGGAAGAGAGAAATGACAGGAGTGCCCGACATCATTCGGCTGCGACGGACGTCGGAAGATCGACCGAAGGAATCCGGCAGGTCACGATCGTGCCCTTGCCCGGCTGGCTGTCAATGGTGACCGTCCCATGGTGAAGGCTGACAAAGCTGTCGACGATCGACAGCCCAAGTCCCGCGCCGCCCCTCTTGCCGCTCTTAGCGCCGGTCGCGAATCGATCAAACACATTGGCGATCATATCCTGCGAGATACCAGGACCGCGATCGCTGACGGAGAAGAGGAAATCCATCCCTTCACGCCGGCATTCGAGCGAGATTGACGAGCCTTCCGGAGAGAAATTGGCTGCGTTGGAGAGCAGCTTGACGAGGATCTGCTTCAGTCTTTGCGGGTCGGCGACGATCGAGCCAAGATGCGCCGGAGCGGTAATCTCCAGCGTCACGCCGCTTTCCTGCAGCCTGTCGGCAATCTGCATCGATACGTCGTCGAGCAGATCGCCAAGATCAATCGACGAGTAGCTCAGCCGCATGATTCCGGCGTCGACCGTGGCAAGATCGAGGATGTCGTTGACCAGCGTCAGCAGCACCGAAGAAGAGGTCGAGATGTGATCGATATATTCAGCCTGCCGGTCGTTCAGCGGTCCGAGTCCCGGCGTGCGCAGCAGGTCGGTAAAGCCAATAATGTTGGTCAGCGGCGAGCGCAGCTCATACGAGACATGCTGGACGAAGTCGTTCTTAAGCTCGTCTGCCTTGCGCAGTGCTTCGTTCTTTTCCGTCAGGGCGCGCTCAGCACGGACGCTGTCGGTCATGTTGACGAAGGTCAGCATCGTCTGCGCATTCGGCAGCGGGATGACAGCATAGTCGAGCACGAGACCCGAGAACAGCTCGAGCGTTCCCTGGCTGGAGCGGCGCTCGTCGTCGAAGCTGGTGATCAGCTCAGCGAAGGTCTTCCATCCGTCCGGACGGTCATATGATTGAGAGCACGCCTCGCCAAGGGCACGGATATGCGTGCCGGGCTTGGCCTCCGCTTCCGTGATTCCCCAGAGCGCACGGAAGGCGGGATTTGAAAGGCGCATGCGCCCATCAGGTCCAAAGACGGCAACGCCTTCCGAAAGGTGGTCAATCGTCTCGCCCTGCACCTTGAGAAGCGTGTTGTAGCGCGTCTCGAGGTCGACCTGCTCGGTGAGGTTTTCGAATACCCAGGTGGCACCGCCTTGCGGATGCGCTGTCGCGAATACGCGGAGCGTCTGGCCGTTCGGCAGGTGCCACAAATCCGATTGGGTATCGATCGATCGATAGACAGAGAGCGCGGTTTCCTTCCAGGATTTCCAGTTCAGTTGGTCCGGCAGCTTCTTCGCGGCGCGCAGGCGCTCCAGCAATTCCGCATTGTCGGGCCGGCTCTCGAGGAAAGCGATATCAAGCTCCCAGAGCGAGACGAAGGCCTGATTGTAAAACTGCAGCCGTCGGTCGCCGTCGAAAATTGCAACGGGTGTTGCGAGATGGTCGAGTGTTTCGGCGTGGCTTTTCAGGGTCCGCTCAAGCTCGGCGCGAACAGTCTCGATGCCGGAAACGTCGACGGCAATGCCGGCGGAGCCGCTTGGGACCTTCACATCGACAACGTCGAAGAAGGTGCGGTTGCCGCGCACCACGGTCGAGATCTTGTCGTGGAATGGTGACTCGGCCGTCGCCGTGGCACGGATGCGCTCGCGGGCAACGGTGGTCAGGAACTCGCGGCCCTCGTTGACCGCCTGATCTGGCGTGGGCGCCTCGACCGCGTCGCCGTAAGCGTGATTGACCCAGGTCAGCCGACCTTCGGTGTCACGCTGCCATGCCGGAAGATCGATTGCGTCGAGCATGCTTTGAAACGCCGAGATCGAGGACAACAGTCTGTCCCGTTCGATCTTAAGCTCAGCAAGCTCGGCGCGAAGATTGTTCAGCGCTACAAAACGGACGAATGCGCGGCCTCCGGAAACCCGGCCTTGCGCTTCCAGGATCTCCTCCCGGTGAGTTTCAACGACCATGTCGAAGCTATGGGCTGCCCCGCGCAGACGGTCGATCGCGCGCTCGAGCTCAGATGCGGAGCGCGACTTCAGCCACAGGCCGAAGGCGAGGAATTCGTTGTCCTGCGGCGCGCCGGTTTCGGGAGGCAGCTGACCGATAAGCTCAGGGCGCTCGTTGCCATCCCAGATTACGATCCGGCGATTCTTGTCTGCAATCAGTGCCTGATATTGCGAGATGCGCTGCTGCGCATCGGAGAGTGCCGAGCGGATCTCCCGGCTTTCGCTTTCCATATTCCCACGCTGCCGCACGACCCAAAGGGTGGAAAGCAGCGCGGCGGAGATCACGCCGATGACGACGGAAAGGCCGATAACCTGCGACGAGGTGAAAAGATGCGCGGATGTGACAGCCTCGGCTTCGACCTGCGCGAGAACCGGCTGCGCAATCGATGTCATTGCAGTGCCGGCCGCAAAAATCCGCGCCACATGAGCCAATAGTCCCGGCTTCTCGGCGACGGCCCTTGAAGTGCCGGCAGGTTTCCGTTCGCCCGAACGGAGCGGGCAGGGGTCAGCGTGAACGCCATCCTCTGCCTGTTCGACCAGGCTGTGCATCATTTCCGACATGCGCGGTATGTCTCCGTCCCTTAATGTGCCGCCATCACGACAAGACATCCCATTTTCGAAGCAAACGGACACGTCCGTGGCCACGAATCGAGTGTTAAAACAATACTTCGGAAGGGAATCGGCGGGAAGATGTGTGCCAAAAAATAAGGGCGACGCATTTGTCAATGCGACGCCCTCTAGATGTTGTGGATATTGATCTCGTGATTAATATCGGTAGTGGTCGGCCTTGAATGGGCCCTGTGGCTTCACGCCGATGTAGGCGGCCTGTTCTTCCGAAAGCTGCGTCAGCTTCACGCCAAGCTTGTCGAGATGAAGGCGTGCAACCTTCTCATCGAGATGCTTCGGCAGGATGTAGACCTGGTTCTGGTACTGGCCGGGCTTGGTGAAAAGCTCGATCTGGGCCAGCGTCTGGTTGGTGAAGGACGCGGACATGACGAAGGACGGATGGCCGGTGGCGTTGCCGAGGTTGAGCAGGCGACCTTCAGACAGAAGGATGATGCGGTTGCCCTTCGGGAACTCGATGAGGTCGACCTGCGGCTTGATGTTGGTCCACTTGAGGTTACGCAGTGCTGCAACTTCGATTTCGTTGTCGAAGTGGCCGATGTTGCCGACGATTGCCATGTCCTTCATCTGACGCATGTGGTCGATGCGGATGACGTCCTTGTTGCCGGTCGTGGTGATGAAGATGTCTGCTGAAGACACCACGTCTTCGAGAGTGACGACTTCGAAACCGTCCATGGCAGCCTGCAGCGCGCAGATCGGATCCACTTCCGTGACCTTGACGCGGGCGCCAGCGCCCTGGAGCGAAGCAGCCGAGCCCTTGCCGACGTCGCCGTAGCCGCAGACGACGGCGACCTTGCCTGCCATCATCACGTCGGTGCCGCGGCGGATGCCATCGACTAGCGATTCCTTGCAGCCGTACTTGTTGTCGAACTTCGACTTGGTGACCGAGTCGTTGACGTTGATCGCCGGGAAGGGCAGGAGGCCCTTCTGGCTCAACTGATACAGACGGTTCACGCCGGTCGTGGTTTCTTCGGTTACGCCCTTGATCGCATCGCGCTGCTTGGTGAACCAGCCCGGCGAAGCGGCAAGACGCTTCTTGATCTGTGCGAAAAGGATTTCTTCTTCTTCGGAATGCGGCTTGGAGAGCACGTCCTCGCCGGCTTCGGCGCGGGCGCCGAGAAGGATGTACATGGTGGCGTCGCCGCCGTCATCGAGGATCATGTTGGAGAGGCCGCCATCGGCCCACTGGAAGATCTTGTCAGTGTAGACCCAGTAGTCTTCCAGCGACTCGCCCTTGATGGCGAAAACCGGAACGCCGGCAGCAGCGATTGCGGCTGCGGCATGATCCTGCGTCGAGAAGATGTTGCACGAAGCCCAGCGGACTTCGGCGCCGAGCGCGACCAACGTCTCGATGAGAACGGCCGTCTGGATCGTCATGTGCAGCGAGCCGGTGATGCGCGCGCCCTTCAGCGGCTTTGCTTCGCCGAATTCGGCGCGGCAGGCCATCAGGCCCGGCATCTCGGTTTCTGCGATCGTGATTTCCTTGCGGCCGAAGTCCGCGAGGCCGATGTCGGCGACGACATAATCTTTTTCAGTGCTCATTGGGTTCTCCAGGCTGAAAAGCGGATCAAAATTCGAAGGCGCAAGCGTATGTGCGCCAGAAAGCATCCACGCGGCATGCGCGGCTAGGATGGCCGTTTAGCAGGCTTCCATGACGAAGGCAATAATGATATAAAGAAGTCTTTATATGTTTATATGAGCGGCAAGCAGCTCAAATTTCCTCGCCGAACCGGTTCTGGATCAGTTCGTCGAGAGCATCAAGCGCCTGTGCGGCCTGATTGCCGCTGGCGGAGACTAGGACGCTGGAACCGGGGCTCGCGGCCAGCATCATCAATCCCATGATCGACGTCCCGCCGACCGTCATTCCGTCTTTCGATACGGTGATCGCGGCATCGAAATTCTCGACCAGCTGTACGAACTTTGCCGAAGCGCGTGCGTGCAGTCCGCGCTTGTTGATGATCAGAATTTCTCGGGAGAGTGCCGTCATGGGCGCAATGTGCTCACTATTTGCCGCTGAGGACGCGGCTGGCGACGTTGATGTATTTCCGTCCGGCTTCGGACGCTTCGACAAGTGCCTTTTCCATATTGTTCTCGCCGCGTACCCCGGCAAGTTTGATCAGCATCGGCAGATTCATGCCAGCGATGACTTCGGTGTGGCCACTGCTCATGACGGATATTGCCAGGTTGGAGGGGGTGCCCCCGAACATGTCGGTGAGGATGACGACTCCGTGGCCGTCGTCGGCGCGTGACACTGCTTCCAGGATGTCTTGTCGCCTTTGATCCATGTCGTCTTCGGGACCGATACAGACCGTTTCGATGAATTTCTGAGGACCGACGACATGTTCGACCGCATGACGAAACTCTTCAGCCAGCTTGCCATGAGTGACAAGCACAAGTCCGATCATGATATTACTGCTCCTAGTGGCGTATGCAAACGGTGGCCCCAATATCGCAATGCAGCAATCGCGTCCACCGTGGGGGCACATCTTGGCGATGAAAAGCCGAAGTGCAAGACAAAAATACGACTTTTAGGGCAGGATTTGCCAATTTCGCGGGCATTACTGGCCAATATCGGGCGCTTTTGCCATCAGTATCGCCAGCGGCAACGGAGTATTCGCCAGCAACCGAATGACCGGCAGATTTATGCTGCCAGCAATAGTTGTCTGCTCTCCTTCCGGCGGCAACCGCTTCTCTCCCGACGCGCTTGCGGGAAGCACAGCGTAATGCATCACGGCGCTTGCAATATGAGGTACTCGGACGATGCCGGTGCCGCGGAGTTCGATCAAACCGCAGATCGACGCGGGGCAGGTCGCAATCACGGTTTCGTCTCCTTTGGAGATGAGCACCTGATCGTCGGCGACGAGCACGGAATAGATGCCCATGCGCTGTGCTTCATTGATGCAGGCGAAGGCCAGCATCGACTTTCCCCAGCCGGAGGGACCCATGAAGAGAAGGCCGGTCGTGCCGACGACGATGGCCGTTGCGTGGATGTTTGAAGGCGCGCCCGTCATACGGTGGTATCGGCGGGAAGAGCGAGAATGAAGCGTGCTCCAAGCAGCTTCTCGCTCTCGGGATCGATAATGTTCTCCGCGCGCAGCGAACCACCATGCGCTTCGGCAATCTGGCGACTGATCGATAGGCCGAGGCCCGAATTCTGCCCGAAGCCTTCCGACTCCGGTCGGTCGGTATAGAAGCGCTCGAAGATGCGATCGATATTTTCTGCCTGGATGCCAGGGCCGTTGTCTTCGATATAGACAATGCAGCGCGAGCGGGTTCTGACCAGCCGCACGGTGATCTTGCCATCGTGTTCAGGAACGAAGGAGCGGGCGTTCTCGATGAGGTTGGTGACGACCTGCCCGATGCGCAAGTCGTGGCCGTTTACCACGAAGCGCGTCTTGACGCCCGGTTTGCGCTCGATCGCGAATTCGATCTGCACTTCCTTTTTGCGATTGCGGATTTGCCGCGACACGTCGATGAGGTCGCGAAGCAAAATCTCCAGATCGACCGAACCTGCATCGACCCGCGCCAGTTCCGCATCGAGGCGGGAGGCGTCGGAAATGTCGCTGATCAGGCGGTCGAGGCGGCGAACATCGTGCTGGATAACATCGAGAAGCCGCTTTTTGGACTCGTCCGTTTTGGCGAGCGGTAGCGTCTCGACGGCGCTGCGAAGCGACGTCAGCGGGTTCTTCAGTTCGTGGCTGACGTCGGCCGCAAAGCTTTCGATCGCGTCGATGCGATCGTAGAGAGCCGTCGTCATCTCGCGCAGAGCAATGGAAAGGTTACCGATCTCGTCCTGACGTGCCGAAAAGTCCGGGATTTCCTCGCGCTCCTTCGCGCCACGGCGGACACGAATGGCGGCCGCCGACAGACGCCGCAAGGGATTGGCGATCGTCGACGAGAGGACGAGAGACAAGAGAACGTTGACGAGGGTCGCGACCCCGAACACGCGCATGATGCCCAGGCGCTCGGCGTGGACGATGTTGTCGATATCTCCGGCCTGCGTCGACAATAGCAGCACGCCAAGGACGGCGCGGAAGCGCTGGATCGGAACGGCGACCGACACGATCAGCTCGCCCTTCTCGGTGGTGCGAACCACAGCGCCGCGCACGCCGGTCAGCGCGTTCATCACTTCCGGATAAATAGAGCCGTCGCCGCCCGGGGCTTCCTTGTAGAGAGGCAGATTTCCAGGCTGCAGGACCTTGTTGAAGATGGTCGTGAACCACTGGCCCCAGGTCTGTTCTTCGTCATCGACCGGCGGCAGATCAAAGCGCAGGACCTGGCCGCGTGAATAGAGGTGGCGCGAATCGAGCAGCAGGTTGGCGTCAGCGTCGAAAATACGCGCCCGGGTTCTGGTCGGCGAAATCAGACGGCGCAGGACCGGCGCGACCTTCTCCGGATCGATCGGGAACTCGAGGTCCTCGTCGTTCGGAACTGGCGTAATGCTCTGCCCGGCCTGCAGTTCGAGCAGCTTTTCCGGGTCGATGGTGATCGAGTTGGTGTCGACTGAGGCCGAGGCCGAGACGGCACCGGCGATAATTTCGCCCTGCGTCAGAAGGCTTTCGACGCGGGCATCGATCAGCCCTTCGCGAAACTGATTGAGATAGAGAATGCCACCGACGAGAACGACAAGCGCCGCGAGATTGAAGAACAGGATGCGACGCGTCAGGCTCGAAAAGACGGCGTTGCCGAAGATGCGGCGGATGATCGTGAAGGGATGCGACCAACGGCGTCCCCTGACGCGGCGGCTGCTTACGCCTTCCGCCTCATCCAGATCCCTTTCCTGCACCAACTGCGCCAACGATAGGCCCTTTCGGAGAGCGGGTCGCTTTCGCGATCACCACTCTCGACAATTCTCAGATGCCGCGCCGTTTGGGCGTCAGGCTGCTTCGCGGAAGCGGTATCCCACTCCGTAAAGCGTTTCAATCATATCAAAGTCGATATCGACCATCTTGAATTTCTTGCGAAGCCGCTTGATGTGGCTGTCGATGGTGCGATCGTCGACATAGACCTGCTCGTCATAAGCCGCGTCCATCAGCGCGTCACGGCTTTTGACGACCCCCGGACGCTGGGCCAACGAATGCAGGATGAGGAATTCGGTGACCGTTAGCGTCACCGGCTCGCCTTTCCAGGTGCAGGTGTGGCGTTCCTGGTCCATGACCAGCTGACCGCGCTCGAGTGAGCGAGCGAGCTGTTGTGCCGTGCCCGGCTTTGGAGCGGCACCGCCGGCTGCGGCGGCAGCCTCGCGGCTCGATGCACGGCGCAGAACAGCGCGCACCCGCTCGACCAGCAGGCGCTGTGAGAATGGCTTGGTAATAAAGTCATCCGCGCCCATCTTCAGGCCGAACAGCTCATCGATCTCCTCATCCTTGGAAGTGAGGAAGATGACCGGCATGTCGGATTTCTGTCGCAGGCGGCGCAGGAGTTCCATGCCGTCCATGCGCGGCATCTTGATGTCGAAGATGGCAAGCTGCGGCGGGCGGGCGAGAAGACCATCAAGGGCGGAAGCGCCGTCCGTATAAGTCTCGACCTTATATCCTTCAGCCTCAAGTGCGATCGACACCGAGGTGAGGATGTTGCGGTCGTCATCAACGAGCGCGATTGTCGGCATGGTATTCGTCTCCGTCATCTATGCGCGTCTCCAGGAATTTTGAAGGTCCCCCAGGCGGCCTTTCTGAACCGGATGCGCTTATGGGGATAAAGGTGGAACAAATTGTGGCAAAGATAAAGGGTGGGATTGTCGCAAAGTTTTGAAGACAACCAAAAGCTGTGTTGTCAATTTGACCAGCGACTTCTGATTCAAACGATTTAAAATAAAGCGGAAAAATTTAAATCGATTAATAGTTTGATATTACTACATTTTATTGATTCTCGGCTCTTGCGTTTTAAAAAACCAGCCCGTACGGTCAGCCTCAGTTCTTAACGGCACGAGCCTCAAGGGAAGGGAAAGACCATGGAGCTGTTCGGAGTCCACAACCCGGCGATAGAGCTGGCGACGATCGGTTTGGGGAGTGCAAACAGCGCTCGCTATAACTTTACCGCCGCCTCCCTCTATGAAGAATCGATTCGCCGGGGTGAGGCTGAGCTGACCGCCCATGGCGCCTTGCGGGCCCTGACGGGCCAGCACACCGGCCGTTCGCCGAGGGACAAGTTCGTCGTACGCGACGCCAAAACCGATGGCGAGATCTGGTGGGACAACAACAAGCCGATGTCGCCGGAGCACTTCGCGCTGTTGAAGCAGGACATGCTCGCGCATGCCGCCGGCAAGGATCTGTTCGTTCAGGACCTCATCGGAGGTGCTGACGAAAACAACGCGCTGCCGACCCGTGTCGTCACGGAGCTGGCCTGGCATTCGCTGTTCATTCGTAACCTGCTGATCCGCCCAGAGCGCCCGACGCTCGAATCCTTCGTCCCGAAGCTGACGATCATCAACCTGCCGACCTTCAAGGCCGATCCAGCGCGATACGGCTGCCGCACCGAAACGGTCATCGCTTGCGACCTGACGAATGGCGAAGTGCTGATCGCCGGCACCTTCTATGCCGGCGAGATGAAGAAGTCGGTCTTTACCGTGCTGAATTACCTGCTCCCGGCAAAGGGCGTCATGCCAATGCACTGCTCGGCCAATGTCGGTCCGGCTGGGGATTCCGCTGTCTTCTTCGGCCTTTCGGGCACCGGCAAGACGACGCTTTCGGCGGATCCTGCCCGCACGCTGATCGGCGACGACGAGCACGGGTGGGGTGAGGATGGCATCTTCAACTTCGAAGGCGGCTGCTACGCCAAGACGATCCGTCTCTCGGCGGAAGCGGAACCGGAAATCTACGCAACGACGCAGCGCTTCGGTACGATTCTCGAAAACGTCGTTCTGAACGATGAACGCGAACCCGACTTCAACGACGGCTCGCTGACGGAGAACACACGCTGCGCCTACCCACTGGATTTCATTCCGAACGCCTCCAAGACCGGCCTCGCCGGTCACCCGAAGACAATCATCATGCTGACGGCCGATGCCTTCGGCGTCATGCCGCCGATCGCCAAGCTGACGCCGGATCAGGCCATGTACCACTTCCTTTCCGGGTACACCGCCAAGGTGGCCGGTACCGAACGGGGCGTGACCGAGCCGGAGGCGACGTTCTCGACTTGCTTCGGCGCGCCGTTCATGCCACGCCATCCGTCGGAATACGGCAATTTGCTGAAGGATCTGATCGGTCGCCACGGCGTTGAATGCTGGCTCGTCAACACGGGCTGGACCGGCGGGGCTTACGGCACCGGCAAGCGGATGCCGATCAAGGCGACCCGCACGCTGCTGGCCGCAGCACTCTCGGGTGAGCTCGGCAAGGCAGACAGCCGCGTCGACCCGAACTTCGGCTTTGCTGTTCCCGTTGTGGTGCCGGGCGTTGACACGGCCATCCTCGATCCACGTTCTACGTGGCAGGATCCGGTCGCCTATGATGCGCAGGCTAGCAAGCTCGTGACGATGTTCATCGAGAACTTCGCGAAGTTCGAAGGCCACGTGGATGGCGGGGTGCGCGATGCGGCTCCGGGGTTTCGCGCCGCCGCTGAATGATGCGCCAAAACATTGATGATTCACGTGAAACCCGGCGGTCTCCGCCGGGTTTCTTTGTCTGTTCCCAAGGGCCGGCCGATGTGAGATAGAAAATGCATGGCCAGCGAACCGCTTTACATCAACGATCGAATCATCATCGCCGGGTGGGAGTTGACCGAGCAGTTCGTTCTGGCGGGCGGCCCCGGCGGGCAGAACGTCAACAAGGTCTCGACAGCAGTCCAGCTCTTCTTCAACATCCCAAACTCACCGTCCTTGACGGAGCGGGTGAAAGCGAATGCCGTGAAACTGGCCGGGAAGCGCCTCTCGAAAGAGGGCGTGTTGATGATCGAGGCAAGCCGCTTTCGCAGCCAGGATCGCAACCGCGAAGACGCGCGCGAGCGGCTGAAGGAACTGATTCTCGAGGCGGCAAAACCGCCCCCGCCACCGCGCAAGAAAACCAAGCCGACAAAGGGGTCGGTCGAGCGCCGACTGAAGGAGAAATCGGGCCGTGCGGAGGTGAAGAAGATGCGCGGGCGACCGCTCGGAGATTGATATGCTGAAGCTTCCGAACGGCGTCAGTCATCGTCCTGATTATCTGGACCGGCCGCGACAGCAGGCTTTGGTGGATATTGTCAGGTCGATCGTGGCGGATGCGCCGCTCTTCGTGCCCGTCATGCCTGGCACCGGCAAGCCGATGTCAGTGCGCATGACGAATTTTGGACCGCTCGGCTGGGTAACCGACAAGGAGCGCGGCTATCGCTATCAGCCGACCCACCCCGTTACAGGCAAGCCCTGGCCGGACATGCCTGTGGAATTGATCGAGATCTGGAACGACGTCTCTGGCTATGCCAAGCCGCCACAGGCCTGCCTCGTTAACTTCTACTCCGACGAGGCCCGCATGGGACTGCATCAGGACAAGGATGAACAGGACCTTGCAGCGCCTGTTGTGTCGATCTCGCTCGGCAATAGCTGCCTGTTTCGCGTCGGTGGCCTCGCGCGCGACGACCGCACGCTTTCCTTCAAGCTCTTAAGCGGCGATGTCGTGATCTTGGGTGCGGAAGGCCGCCTTTGCTTCCATGGCGTCGACAGGATCTATCCATCGACGTCGACCTTGCTGAAGAATGGCGGCCGGATCAATCTGACGCTTCGCCGGGTAACGGCCTAGAGCTTCCTCAATGCGACCTGTTCTATCAGGTGATTGTTGCCCTTGCGCAGGATAAGGTCGGCACGCGGGCGCGTCGGGAGGATGTTTTCCCGCAGGTTCTTCAGGTTGATGTTTTCCCAGAGGCCTTCGGCAATCGTCAGCGCTTCCTCCTCGCTGATCGAGGCATAGCGGTGGAAGAAGGAGTGGGGATCGCGAAACGCCGTTTCGCGCAGCCGCAGGAAACGCGTCACATACCAGTCGTGAATCCGACTTTCATCCGCATCGATGTAGATCGAGAAGTCGAAGAAGTCGGAAACCATCGGAACGATCTTGCCGCCAGCCGGCAGGTCGCGCGACTGCAGCACGTTGATGCCCTCGAAGATCAGAATATCCGGCCGATCGACGATCTTGTACTCGTTCGGCAGCACGTCATAGACAAGATGCGAATAGGACGGTGCCTTGACGTTCGGCTGCCCAGCCTTGATCGCGGCCAGGAAACGCAGGATCGCGCCGGTGTCGTAGCTCTCGGGAAAACCCTTGCGCTGCATCAGGTTTTCACGCTGCAGCACGGCATTCGGGTGCAGGAAGCCGTCCGTGGTGACAAGATCCACCTTTGGACTGGACGGCCAGCGCGACAACAGTTCCTTCAGGATACGGGCGGTCGTCGATTTGCCGACAGCCACGGAGCCGGCGATGCCGATCACGAAGGGAGTCTTCGCGACGTTGGAGAGGCTGAGGAAGCGATTGCGCTGCTCGAACAGCAGCTGCGAGGATTCCACATGCGCCGACAGAAGGCGCGACAGCGACAGATAGATGCGCCGCACTTCATCGAGGTCGATCGGGTCGCCCATGGAGCGCAGCCGCTTGACCTCGTCCCCCTTCAGGGTGAGCGGCGTATCCGCCCGGAAGCGCGCCCATTCCTCGGAAGAAAAGAAGTGATAGGGCGAATAGGCATTCGCCTGAAAATGATCGAGCGTTTCGGGCGCTCCGATGAGCTGTCTTGCGATACTCATGAACTTTGCCGGCTCGCCTTTTCTTTCAGGCCGGATTGAGCGGTACGGCGCTCAAGCTCCGCCATGACACTTTGCAACGGAATGCCTGCGACCTTCAATACGACCAATAGGTGATAGAGCAGGTCGGCGGCTTCATAGGTAAGGTTTTCGCGGTCATCGGCGATCGCTGCCATCACGGTCTCGATCGCCTCTTCGCCGAGTTTCTTGGCCGCTTTTGGCTGACCGGCAGAAACGAGCTTTGCCGTCCAGGATTCTTCCGGAGAGGCCTTTGATCGCGCATCGACGATCTTTTCCAGGTCGGCGAGGGTAAATTCGCTCATGATTCCGCTTTCCACTCAGTCCAGACGCATGTCGATGCCGCACGACGACATATAGCGCTTCGCTTCCCCGACGGAATAGGTACCAAAGTGGAAGATCGAAGCAGCCAGAACGGCATTGGCATGTCCTTGCTTGACCCCGGCCACGAGATCATCGAGGTCGCCGACGCCGCCCGAAGCTATCACCGGCACCCGAACCGAATCCGCAATGGCACGCGTCAGTTCGAGATCGTAGCCGACCTTCGTCCCGTCCCGGTCCATTGAGGTAACAAGCAGCTCGCCGGCGCCACGCTCGACCATTTTCCGAGCGAAATCCACGGCATCGATGCCGGTCGCATTGCGGCCACCATGCGTATAGATCTCCCAGGCGCTGACATCCCCTTGGACAGGCACTGTCCGCCGCTTGGCGTCGATCGAGACGACGATGCACTGGTCGCCGAACTTGTCGGCGGCCTCCGCAACGAAATCCGGATTGTTGACGGCGGCCGAGTTGATAGAGATCTTGTCCGCGCCACAAAGCAGCAGCTTGCGAATGTCAGCGATGGTGCGAACGCCGCCGCCGACGGTGACAGGCATGAAGCATTGCTCGGCGGTGCGAGCGACGACATCGAAGATCGTCTCGCGATTGTCCGAGGAAGCGGTAATGTCGAGAAAGCAAAGTTCGTCGGCGCCGGCGGCATCGTAGGCCTTGGCGGCCTCGACCGGGTCTCCGGCATCTACCAGATTGACGAAGTTGACACCCTTGACGACGCGGCCGTCCTTGACGTCGAGGCAGGGAATGACGCGAGCCTTGAGGGTCATTGCGCAGTCTCCTTTGCGCGTGCGGCTGAAATCAGCGCCAGCGCTTCTTGCGGGTCGATGCGTCCATCATAGAGCGCGCGGCCGGAAATCGCACCCTCGAGCTTGCGTGCGTCGGGCTCGAGCATCCGCTTCACGTCCTCGATCGAAGCAAGGCCGCCGGACGCGATGACGGGGATCGATACGGCTTCGGCAAGCTCGAGCGTCGACGACCAGTTGATGCCGGCAAGGATGCCGTCGCGGTCGATGTCGGTGTAGATGATCGCGGCAACGCCGGCGCCCTCGAACTTCTTCGCGAGCTCGATGACGCCGAGCTCGGAGGCCTCGGCCCAACCCTCGACCGCGACTTTGCCGCCCTTGGCATCGATTCCGACAGCAACACGGCCGGGAAACCTCTTGCAGGCTTCAATCACGAGCGCCGGATCGCGCACGGCGATCGTTCCGAGAATGACGCGGGCAAGGCCGCGCGACAGCCAATTCTCGATATGGTCGAGTGTACGGATGCCGCCACCAAGCTGAACGGGGTTCTTCGTTGCCTTCAGGATCGCGTCGACAGCAGCGCCGTTGACGCTTTCGCCCGCAAAGGCGCCATTCAAGTCAACGACATGCAGCCATTCGAATCCCTGGTCTTCAAAGGCCTTCGCCTGAGCTCCTGGATCGGGATTGTAGACGGTTGCCTGGTCCATATCGCCAAGCTTGAGGCGAACGCACTGCCCATCCTTGAGGTCAATTGCGGGAAATAGGATCATTCTGTCAGTCCTTGCAATGCGCGAGCTCAAGGCTTCCAGCGCAGGAAATTGGCAATCAGGGCGAGGCCGAGCTTCTGGCTCTTTTCGGGATGGAACTGGGCTCCGGCCATGTTGTCGCGACCGACTAAGGCGGTGATCGGGCCGCCGTAATCGGCCGTCGCGAGCACGTCGGCGGGGTTTTTCGCCGCCAGATGGTAGGAATGCACAAAATAGGCATGCAGCCCGTTCGGCCCCGTCGGAATGCCGTCGAACAACGGGTGGGGGGATTTCAGATCCAACGTATTCCAGCCGATCTGTGGAATCTTCAGATTGGCGTCACCTGGCGTCATTTCGACGACATCGCCAGGTATCCAGCCAAAGCCATCCGTGACGGTCTTCTCGAGACCGCGCGATGACATCAACTGCATGCCGACGCAAATACCAAGGAAGGGCCGGGCCTTGTTCTCAACCACATCGATCAGAGCGTCCGACATGCCGGAAACGGCATCGAGGCCGCGTCGGCAGTCGGCATAGGCGCCAACACCCGGCAGCACCACGCGATCGGCGGCGGATACAACCTCGGCCTTGTCGGTCAGATCGATCGAGGCATCGATGCCGACTTCCCGTGCGGCCCGTTCGAAGGCCTTCGTCGCCGAACGCAGGTTGCCGGAACCGTAGTCTATAATTGCGACGCGCATTCAGCGTCCTCCATCAAAACCAAAGAGACCGAGCGAGGTGGCGTTGCCGTGTCGCGGGGCATGGGCTGCGGGATCCCATTGCGGCGACGGCGCCGGGCGGCTGTCGCCGGCGTCGGTCTGGACATTCAAAAAGTAGATTTCTTCTGCGGTCTGCAGCGAGTCGGCGGAAACGAGGTCGGCCTCAGCCCAGCCCTTCGCAACCAGATTGCGGATGCGAAGATTCTGGCCCTCGAGCGCCACCAGCAGACTGGTGCCGAAGGTGATCGCAACGCCGACGGGCCAGAGGTCTGCGCGGTCTGCCAGCGCACCGCCAAGGCTTTGCAGGAGAAATGCCGCGATGGCGTAGAGCCACAGCCGGTGGAAGGCCAGCCATATCCAGGGGAAGAGAAACCCGAGCACGGTAAAACCGTCGCGAATGAAGCGCGTCTTCTCGTGGTTGGAGTCTGTTCCGCTAGGCGCAGTCAGAACCAGATAGCTGGAAGTCATGTCGTCAAGCTCCCTCAGGGGGCTCAGACGAGCGTGCCCTTCGTCGAGGGAACACGGCCCGCCTGTCTCGGATCGATCTCTGTCGCCGTACGCAGCGCGCGGGCAACGGCCTTGAAGCACGTCTCTGCAATATGGTGGTTGTTGGCACCATAATGGTTGAGAATATGCAAGGTGATGCCGGCGTTCTGGGCAAGCGCCTGGAAGAATTCGCGAACGAGTTCGGTGTCGAACGTGCCGATCTTCGGCGCACTGAAGGTGACGTTCCAGACAAGGAAGGGGCGACCGGAGAGGTCGACGGCTGCCTTCGTCATTGTCTCGTCCATGGCGAGGTCGATCGATGCATAGCGCGTGATGCCGCGGCGGTCGCCGAGTGCCTTGGCAATCGCCTGGCCGATCGCGATACCGGTGTCTTCCACTGTATGGTGGTCGTCGATATGGAGATCGCCCTTGGTCTCGATTTCCATGTTGATCAGCGAATGTCGTGACAGCTGGTCGAGCATATGGTCGAAGAAGCCGACGCCAGTCGAAATTTTCGACTTTCCGGTGCCGTCGAGATTGACGGAAACGGAAACCGAAGTCTCGTTCGTCTTGCGGGACACGGTACCCGTGCGGCTTGCTGCGGTCTCGGCCATAAGGCTGCTCCATCGGGAAATACGGGCGTTCCTTATCAGGCGTGCCGCGAAATATCCAGAACCGCGGCAGCAGAAAAAGACGCCATTTGCAATCGGCATTCACGCACTTACATAGGGCTCGACAGGGCCGGCGTTCGGCCCGACACAACAAGCCCGGCAGACGGGCAAAGGTGAATAGATGACAACGATTATGACAGTTCGAAAGGGCGGTAAGGTCATCATGGCCGGCGATGGTCAGGTAAGCCTCGGCCAGACCGTGATGAAGGGCAACGCCCGCAAGGTGCGGCGCATCGGCAAGGGCGAGGTCATTGCCGGTTTCGCAGGCGCCACTGCGGATGCGTTCACGCTCCTCGAACGCCTCGAAAAGAAGCTCGAGCAATATCCGGGGCAGCTGATGCGCGCCGCCGTCGAGCTTGCCAAGGATTGGCGCACGGACAAGTATCTCCGCAACCTCGAAGCCATGATGCTCGTCGCTGACAAGCAGGTGACGCTGGCGATAACAGGCAACGGCGATGTTCTCGAGCCGGAGCACGGCGCCATGGCGATCGGTTCGGGTGGCAATTATGCGCTCGCTGCGGCCCGCGCCCTGATGGACACAGACAAATCCGCCGAAGAGGTCGCGCGTCGCGCCCTCGATATTGCCGCCGATATTTGCGTCTACACGAACCATAATGTGGTGGTGGAAACGCTCGACGCCGAAGCTTGACCCGGCTTCAGAGATTCACGCCCCGATGGGATATTCGATATGACCACATTTTCCCCCCGCGAGATCGTTTCCGAACTTGACCGCTACATCATCGGCCAGCATGAGGCCAAGCGCGCGGTGGCAATCGCGCTGCGCAACCGTTGGCGTCGCCACCAGCTCGATCCGGATCTACGCGACGAAGTGATGCCAAAGAACATCCTGATGATCGGCCCGACCGGTGTCGGCAAGACGGAAATCTCTCGCCGTCTCGCCAAGCTGGCGGGCGCGCCCTTCATCAAGGTTGAAGCGACCAAGTTCACCGAAGTCGGTTACGTCGGACGCGACGTGGAGCAGATCATCCGCGATCTCGTCGAGGTCGGCATCGGGCTCGCACGCGAAAAGAAGCGGAGCGAAGTGCAGGCAAAGGCGCATATGAGCGCCGAGGAACGCGTTCTCGATGCGCTCGTCGGCGCCACGGCCTCGCCGGCGACCCGTGACAGCTTCCGCAAGAAGCTGCGCAACGGTGAACTTGATGACAAGGAGATCGATATCGAGATCGCCGACACCGGTACCGGCATGGGTGGCTTCGACATTCCCGGCATGCCGGGCGCAAATATCGGCGTGCTCAACCTCTCCGAAATGTTCGGGAAGGCGATGGGTGGCCGCACCAAGAAGGTCCGCACGACGGTCAAGGCATCCTACACGGATCTGATCCGCGACGAGTCCGACAAGCTGATCGACAACGAAGTTATCCAGCGCGAGGCGGTTCGTGCGGTCGAGAATGACGGCATCGTCTTCCTCGACGAGATCGACAAGATCGCCGCTCGCGACGGCGGCATGGGTGCCGGCGTTTCGCGCGAAGGCGTGCAGCGCGACCTGCTTCCCCTGGTCGAAGGAACGACGGTCTCGACGAAGTACGGGCCGGTGAAGACGGACCACGTCCTTTTCATCGCCTCCGGCGCATTCCATGTCTCCAAGCCGTCCGATCTGTTGCCGGAATTGCAGGGTCGTCTGCCGATCCGCGTCGAACTGCGCGCGCTCACAAAGGAAGACTTCCGCCGTATCCTGACGGAAACCGAGGCGAGTCTTATCAGGCAGTACAAGGCGCTGATGGAAACGGAAGGCCTCACCCTCGAATTCACTGACAATGGCATTGATGCCCTGGCTGATGTGGCCGTCCACTTGAATTCGTCTGTCGAAAACATCGGCGCCCGTCGCCTTCAGACCGTCATGGAGCGCGTTCTGGACGAAATCTCCTTCAACGCTCCGGATCGCGGCGGCTCGACCGTGACGATTGACGCCGACTACGTCCGCGAGCACGTCGGTGACCTGGCGCAGAACACAGATCTGTCCCGGTTCATTCTGTGATGAACAAGCATCGGGTCCTGTCCTTACTGATGTGACGCCGCGATTTTGACAGCTTAGACTCTCGACAGCGGGCCCTTTACTTTTTAGTGAAGGGCTCGTCTCGTTATCGGCGCCAGCATTATTCGGCCAAGATTGTGGTCCAGTCAGCGCGCTTCGCGACAATGCCAAAATGATGGAAATGCTGATCGTGCGACGCCTTCTGACAAGCCTCCTGATTGCTGCTGCGGTGCTGACCTCGGTGCCTGCTTTTGCCATGCAGGTGGTGCCGTCAGGTAATCGTCATGCCGAGCAACCGGATGTTCCGGACGCCTCGGTTCGTCGCACCAAAGGCACGAAGAGCTCGTTCGATCGGAAATACGAGAAGGTCCGTGACCTCTTGGCCACGGATCACGAACTGATGGGCAAGATCAAGAAAGTTTCGGCCGCTTATGGCATCGACCCGATCCACGTGGTCGGTGCGATCGTCGGCGAACATACCTACAATGTCGACGCCTATGACCGCCTGCAATCCTATTACGTGAAGGCCGCTTCCTATGCCGGCCAGAGCTTCCGTTTCGCCTATGATGGCGAGGACGTGGACGATTTCGTCAAGCGGCCGGAGTTTGCCGAATGTAGCGGCAAGGGCGATTCCTACACGTTGTGGAGCTGCCGGGAGGACGTCTGGGAAAGGGACTTCCGAGGCAAGACGGTCGGTGGCAAGAGCTACCCGAACAACCGCTTCAGTGCCGTCTTCTTTCAGCCCTTCTACGCTGGTCAGACCTTCGGCCTCGGCCAGATCAACCCGCTGACCGCACTGATGCTCTCGGATCTCGTCTCCAAGGTCTCAGGTTATGAAAAGCTGAACGAGAGGGACGCCGGTGCCGTCTACAAGGCAATCATGGAGCCCGATATCTCGCTTGCCTTCGTCGCTGCCTCCATCCGCCGCTCGATCGACGATTACAAACAGATCGCCGACATGGACATTTCCAAGAATCCGGGCCTGACCGCCACCCTCTATAATGTCGGCAATTCGCGCCAGCGCGCGGCGGCCCTGGCGGCCAAGAACCGCGCTTCAGGCGAAACCGTCTGGCCGGAGGAAAACTATTACGGCTGGTTGGTCAACGACAAGCTGGACGAGTTGGAGCGCCTGCTCTAGGTTCCGCCTTGCCGGGAAGAGTTTAGAATCTTCCGCGAAAGGCTGAATTCTCATGGACATGCGTCCGGATCCCTTTGAGCCGCCGGCACCGTTGCCCCGCACGGTGCCACCGAGCCGCCTTGAGATCATCCGCACCATCCTGCGCAATCCGCTGGAGCTCTGGGGCGAGCCTTCCTACACGCTGCCGTGGATCCAGACACGGTTCTTTCGGGAAAGAACCCTGATCGTCAACGATCCCGGTTTGATCCGCCATGTTCTCGTCGACAATGCCACGAATTACCGCATGTCGGATATTCGCCAACTCATCTTGCGCCCGATCCTGCGTGACGGTCTGCTGACGGCGGAAGGAGAGGTTTGGAAGCGATCCCGCAAGGCGGTATCACCGGTCTTCACGCCGCGCCACGCAAACGGCTTCGCCGGGCAGATGCTTCGCCAGTCCGAGGACTACGCGACAAAATACGAATCCGCTGGCAGAGACGGCAAGGTCTTCGAGATTGCCGCCGACATGACGGAACTGACCTTCGCCATGCTCGCCGATACGCTGTTCTCAGGCGAGATCGTCACCTCCTCCGATAGCTTTGCCGACGATGTAAACGCACTCCTCCACCGCATGGGGCGCGTCGACCCGATGGATCTCCTGCGCGCGCCCTCATGGGTTCCGCGCGTCACCCGCATCGGCGGTCAGAAGGTGCTGGACAAGTTCCGAAACATCGTGCGCCAGACCATGGATGCTCGGCTCGCGCGTATGCAAGCCGATCGAGCCTCCGCGCCGGACGACTTTTTGACCTTGCTCCTTGATCAGGCTGCAACCGGCGGGCTGACGAACGACGAGATCGAAGACAATATTCTCACCTTCATCGGCGCGGGCCACGAAACGACGGCGCGGGCGCTCGCCTGGACGCTCTATTGCGTCGCCAACACGCCGCACATCCGCGAGGCGATGGAGGAGGAGATCGATCGCGTGCTGGCCCAGGATGTCGAGCCGGTAAAATGGCTCGATCTGATGCCTTACACGCGCGCCGCCTTCGAGGAGGCGCTGCGGCTCTATCCGCCGGCGCCGTCGATCAATCGCGCCGCCATCGCCGCCGATCGCTGGACCGATGCGAAAGGCGAAACGGTCGAGATCGAGGCCGGAGTTACCGTTCTCATCATGCCGTGGACGCTCCATCGTCACGAGCTCTATTGGGACAAGCCACGCGCCTATATCCCGGAACGGTTCCTGCCGGAGAATCGCGCCAAGATCGGGCGTTTCCAGTTCCTCCCGTTCGGCGCGGGTCCGCGGGTCTGCATCGGCGCGACCTTTGCCCTGCAGGAGGCTGTTATCGCTCTGGCCGTGCTGATGCACCGGTTCCGCTTCGATATGACGGACAAGACAAGGCCATGGCCGGTTCAGAAACTGACGACGCAGCCGCAAAATGGCCTGCCGATGCGCGTCACGCCGCGGTCTTTGTCCGTAGCGGCATAAATCTTTCGAATTATTGCATAATTGACTATGAATGAAAGCCGCGCAAAGTGGCAGCATGAAAAAGCTGCCGTGGTCTTGGGAGACATTGAATGAGCCGCATCGATAAAAACGGTCTTGCTGTTGAAGCCGTCCTTCATGAGTTCCTGGTGAAGGAGGCGTTGCCCGGCCTGCAGATCGATGCCGACAAGTTCTTTGCAGATTTCTCGGCCATCGTTCACGATCTGGCTCCGCGCAATCGCGAACTGCTTACCAAGCGCGATGCACTTCAGCTTCGAATCGATGATTGGTACCGTCAGCATGGCGCGCCGACCGACATGGAAGCGTACCAGGCGTTTCTGCGGGATATCGGCTATATCCTGCCGGAAGGCTCCGATTTTCAGGTATCGACCGCCAACGTTGATCCCGAGATCGCCTCGATCGCCGGTCCGCAGCTCGTCGTTCCCGTCATGAATGCGCGCTATGCGCTGAACGCCGCCAACGCCCGCTGGGGCTCGCTCTACGATGCGCTTTACGGGACCGATGCGATTCCCGAGAGCGATGGCGCCGAAAAGGGCAAGAGCTACAATCCGAAGCGCGGCGAGAAGGTCATCGGCTGGGTTCGCAATTTCCTCGATACCGCTGCTCCGCTCGACAGCTGGAACTGGAAGGATGTCGCGACCTTTGCTGTCAAGGATGGTGCACTCGCCATCACTTCGACCGACGGCGAGCATGTTTCGCTGACCGATGCGGCGCATTTTGCCGGCTATCTGGGCGATGCCGCGGCGCCGACGCAGATCCTGTTAAAGAACAACGGCATCCATATCGACATCGTCATCGACGCCTCGACCGCGATCGGCAAGAGCGATCCGGCGCACATCTCCGACGTCTGGCTGGAATCGGCGATTACGACGATCATGGACTGCGAGGACTCAGTTGCAGCAGTTGACGCCGAAGACAAGGTCGTCGTCTATCGCAATTGGCTCGGCCTCATGAAGGGCGACCTGCAGGAGGAGGTGTCCAAGGGTGGCTCGAGCTTCATCCGCAAGCTCAATCCCGATTTGGAGTACAGCGGCCCGACCGGTACGCCCTTCGAAGTGCATCGCCGGTCGCTGATGCTCGTGCGCAACGTCGGCCATCTCATGACGAATCCCGCCATCCTCGATCGTGACGGCAACGAAGTGCCGGAAGGGATCATGGACGCCATGATCACCGGCATGATTGCGCTCTACGACGTCGGCCCCAATGGCCGGCGCAAGAATTCCCGCGCCGGTTCGGTCTATGTCGTCAAGCCAAAGATGCATGGACCCGAGGAAGTCGCCTTCGCTGCCGAGATCTTTTCGCGCGTCGAGGATGCCCTCGGCATGGCGCGCAATACCATCAAGATGGGCATTATGGACGAGGAGCGGCGCACTACCGTCAATCTCAAGGAGTGCATCCGCGCCGCCCGCGAACGCGTCGTCTTCATTAACACCGGTTTCCTGGACCGCACCGGCGATGAAATCCATACCTCGATGGAAGCCGGGCCGATGATCCGCAAGGGCGATATGAAGCAGGCTGCCTGGATCGGCGCCTACGAGAACTGGAACGTCGACATCGGCCTTGAATGCGGTCTTTCCGGCCATGCGCAGATCGGCAAGGGGATGTGGGCCATGCCGGATCTGATGGCGGCGATGCTGGAGCAGAAAATCGCGCACCCGAAAGCCGGCGCCAATACTGCCTGGGTTCCGTCCCCAACCGCTGCGACGCTGCACGCGACCCATTATCACCGCATCAACGTCGCCCGCGTTCAACAGGGTCTGAAGGACCGTGCGCGCGCCAAGCTCTCCGATATTCTTTCAGTCCCCGTAGCGGTTCGTCCGAATTGGACGCCGGAGGAAATCCAGCGTGAACTCGACAACAATGCCCAGGGCATTCTCGGTTACGTTGTCCGCTGGGTCGATCAGGGCGTTGGCTGCTCCAAGGTGCCCGACATCAACAATGTCGGACTTATGGAAGACCGCGCGACGCTGCGCATCTCCGCCCAGCATATGGCCAATTGGCTGCATCATAAGGTCACGACCGAAGCGCAGATCGCCGAGACGATGAAGCGCATGGCCGCAGTCGTCGACCAGCAGAATGCATCCGATCCCGCCTACGTGCCAATGGCAACCGATTTCGACGGTTCGATCGCCTTCCAGGCGGCACTCGATCTTGTCTTGAAGGGCAGGGCACAGCCGAACGGCTATACCGAGCCTGTCCTCCATCGCCGCCGCCTCGAACTGAAGGGCAAGCAGGCTATCTAAGAACAAATCAATAGAAAATGCCGCCGAAACAATGTTCCGGCGGCCTTTCTAATACCCCATTTCGGCAACAGCTTACTGGATAACGATGACCTTCGAAGTCGTCTTGCCCGGACGTACGCGGCTGTAGAGGTCGATAACGTCCTGGTTCATCAGACGAATGCAGCCCGAGGAGGCCGCGGTGCCGATCGAAGCCCATTCCGGCGTGCCGTGCAGGCGGAAGAGGGTGTCCTGACCCTTTTCGTTGAAGAGATACATGGCGCGCGCGCCGAGCGGGTTGCTGAGGCCAGGGCCCATGCCCTCTTCGACATACTTGGCAACTTCCGGCTTGCGCTCGGCCATTTCCTTCGGCGGATGCCAGGTCGGCCATTCCTGCTTCCATGCGACATAGGCCGTGCCTGCCCAGGCGAAGCCCTGCTTGCCGACACCGATGCCGTAACGCATCGCCTTGCCGCCGGGCAGGATGTAATAGAGGAAGCGCTCGCGGGTGTTGACGATGATCGTGCCCGGACGCTCGGTGGTTTCGTAAGAGACGATCTGGCGGCGGAACTGCGGCTTGACCTTCTGGATCGGAATCGCCGGCAGCGAATATCCGGCATCCGTCGTCACGCCATAGGCGTCGTCAAAGATCTGCGCGGTCTGGACGGTCGGGCCCGGCACGACCTTGTCTTCAACGGAGGCGCTCTCGGTAGTCGAAGAGCATCCGGCCAGAGCGAGCGTCGCCATCAGGCCGAATACAGGAAATGCATTGCGGATACGCATGGATGTCTCTTAGGAAATGGGCAAGGGGAAACGGTCTTTTGAACCATCTTTGATTATGGTTTATTTTCGATTAACTTTGCCTTTGCAAGCTGTTGCAGTGCGGCAAAATCAATACGCAGCGGCAAATTAGAAGCGCATGGTTTTTTTGCAACAACGCGCGCGCCAGACCTACGGTTATCCATGACGATTTTTAGTGTTTACAATAACAATCCGTTAATAGACGGCCGGCAGTCGGACAGAGCTATGCTCGTGCGGCGCGGGACTCAGATTTTACTTCATGAGATGCGTCACGCCGTGTTGCCGGAGCTGTCGCTTGCGAGCGGACGCCGGGCGGATCTGATCACCATTTCGGAGAAGGGCGAAATCTGGATCATCGAGATCAAGACCTCGATCGAGGACTTTCGCGTCGACCGCAAGTGGCCGGACTATCGCCTGCATTGTGATCGGCTGTTTTTTGCCACGCACAAGGATGTTCCGCTTGAGATTTTCCCCGAGGGCTGCGGGTTGTTTTTATCGGATGGCTACGGCGCGCATATGATCCGCGAGGCGCCCGAACATCGCCTTGCGCCAGCGACGCGTAAATCCGTGACGCTCAATTTCTCCCGCGTAGCCGCCCAGCGCCTGCTGATGGCCGAATGGGCAAACGGCAAGCCGTTTGAAGTCGACGATATTTAGGGTTATTTCGGCGCGCGCTTGGCGAGGATCCGCTGCAGCGTGCGGCGATGCATATTGAGCCGCCGCGCGGTCTCCGAAACATTGCGCTCGCACATTTCATAGACCCGCTGGATATGCTCCCAACGCACACGGTCGGCTGACATCGGGTTTTCCGGTAGCTCTGCTTTCTCGCCCGCCCGCTGCGTCAGGGCGGCATAGACGTCGTCCGCATCGGCGGGCTTTGCCAGGTAATCGACCGCGCCGAGCTTCACAGCGGTAACGGCTGTTGCAATATTGCCGTAGCCGGTCAGAACGATGATCCGGGTATCGTCGCGGCGCTGGCGGATTGCCTCGATTACGTCCAGACCGTTGCCATCACCAAGCCGCAGGTCCACGACGGCATATTTCGGTGGATGGCTTTTGGACTTGGCAACACCTTCGGCGACTGACTCAGCTGTCTCGACCGTGAAGCCGCGTGTCTCCATCGCGCGCGCCAGACGGCGCAGGAAGGGACCGTCATCGTCAACGATCAGCAAGCTGGCGTCCGGACCGATATGATCCGCATTGGCGAGGGAGGAATCGTGGTCAAGCTCGTTCATATCTATCAATCCCGGCGGCTGCCCCGCCTGATATAAGTCAATTATTCAGCTTTTTCATTATGCCCATAGCGTCATTTTGTCGAATTCGCATCGATCAGCATGCGCGGCCATTCGACACGGACACGCGCTCCGGCGGCTTCCGGCATGCGGTTCTCAAAGACCAACGACGCGCCGGATCGTTCCAGGAGCGTCTTGGCGATAAAGAGGCCAAGTCCCAGCCCACCGGCCCGGTCCTCCCGTTGCCGCTTCGTGACGTAGGGCTCGCCGATCCGGGTCAGGATATCGGAAGAATAGCCCTCTCCATCGTCCTCGATGGTGATGCGGACCTTTCTCAGATCGTGTTCGACCGTGACCGTTACCTTGTCGCGCGCGTAGTCGACGGCGTTCTCGATCAGATTGCCGAGCCCGTACATGATGCCGGCATTGCGGTCGGTGATAGGCTCGCCCTTGCGCGGGCTCTTCTCGATGAGCTCGAGTTTGATCCCGAACTCCCTGTGCGGCGCCACGATCTCTTCCATCATGGATGAGAGCGGCAGCCGCCGAAGATGGGCCTCGCCCTCTGCCGAGAGCGTCGCCAGCCGCCGCAGGATGTCGCGGCAGCGCTCGCTCTGGCTGCGCAGGAGTTGCACGTCCTCGCGAAAGCGATCGTCATCCTTCAGTTCCCGTTCCATTTCCTTGGCAACCACGCTGATGGTGGCAAGCGGCGTTCCGAGTTCGTGTGCCGCTGCTGCGGCAAGACCGTCCAGCTGCGAAAGGTGTTTCTCCCGCTGCAGCACGAGTTCGGTTGCCGCCAGCGCGTCGGCGAGCTGGCTCGCCTCCATTGAGACCCGGTATGCATAGAAGGCGGCGAAGGCCATGGTCGATGCGATCGAGCACCAGACGCCGAACTGCATCACCGTGTGCACATTGATCTCGACCCCGTCGAACCACGGCAAGGGAAAGGGTGAAAAGGCAAGGATGGTGATGCAGACCATCGCAATGATAATGAGCACCGTGCTGAAGCGGATCGGCTGCGATGCGAAGGAAATGATCACGGGAACGCAGACGAGCGCGGCGAAGGGATTAGCAAGGCCGCCGGTGATGAAGAGCAGTGCGCAAAGCTGCAGTAGATCGAAACCGAGCAGTGCGAAGGCGGCGCCTGGGTAGAGCCGGTGCGTCGGCGGGTAGCGGATCATCAGGTAGAAGTTGACCGCCGCCAGCGCCGCGATCAGCAACCCGCAGGCAATAAGCGGAAGCGGAAACTTCAGCCAGAAGGCAACGATGAACACCGTCACGGCCTGGCCGCCGACGGCAAGCCATCTCAGCCGCACCAGCGTCTGCAGTCTCAGGCGCCTGCTGTTGTGCCTATCCTCTTCCGACGAACTTTCGACAGTATCGACCATTTGACATTCCTTGAGCCATGCTAGGGCTCATGTACCACGCGGTTTTGCCCTTGTCGTCGGCGGGGCGTCCTCCGGCCGTTCCGGCCAGGGGTGCTTGGGATAGCGGCCGCGCATGTCGGCGCGCACGTCCTTCCACGATCCGGCCCAGAAGCCCGGCAGGTCGCGTGTCGTCTGGATCGGCCGGTGCGCGGGCGACGTCAGTTCCAGAAGCAGCGGCAGCCTTCCGCCTCCAATTGCCGGGTGCTGCTTGAGGCCGAAGAGTTCCTGCACGCGGATCGTCAGAGTCGGCTCCTCGCCGTCGTACTGGATCGGATGCCGCTGTCCCGTCGGCGCTTCGAAATGCGTCGGGGCGAGGCGGGAAAGATCCCGCTGCAGCTCGTGCGGGATCAGCGCCATCAACCCGTTCGAAAGAGCAGACGAGGAAATGTCGGAAATCCCGCGAGCATCCGTCTGGTAGGGAACGAACCACTCGTCCAGCCGCGCAAGCAGTGCCTGGTCGCTGACATCAGGCCACGGATCGCCGATGTTGCGATGAAGAAAGCCGATGCGTTCACGCAGCTGCATGGCTTCCTTGGAAAAGGGCAGCAGTTCCAGCCCCAGCTCGCGCACGCCTTCCGCCAGCGCGCGGCTGACGGTTTCGCCGGTTGGACGCGGCAGTGGCGTCTCCTCGAAGACAATGGCGCCGAGCCGCGTCGCGCGCCGGGCTCTGACCTGCCGGCTCTGGCGGTCGAAGAAGACCTGATTGTCGGTGGAAATGGCGCCAGGTAGCTCTTCCTCGATCTCGCCACGCGAAACCTCTGCTGCAGCCAGAATTCGCCCCTGTGCCGCCCGGCCGGTCAAGTCGGCGATGACGAGCATCTGGGTGCCGGCAAGTCGCTCGGTTTCCGGCAGCTCCGCACCGCGCCCGTTCGCCATCAGGAATCGGCCTCTGCCGCCGCGTTGCAGCGCGATTCGGTCGGGAAAGGCGTGCAGCAGAAGGCGTCCCGCCTGGCTCGGTTCCGTTGACTTTGCGACATCGAGACCCTTGGCCAGTCGAGCCGCCAGCTGGCGCGCGCCCTCCGCGCGCTCACCTCGTTCCGACCGGAAGCGTCGCATCCGTTCCTCGAGGTCAATACCGGGACCACCGAGGCCCTGTTCGGTCAGCAGCACGGCAAGGGCGGCCGCATCTCTCGCTTGCCCCGTCTCGCCGGCTGAGATCACCATGGCGGCCAAACGTGGCGGCAGCGCAAGGTCACGCATCATCCGTCCGCGCGCGGTGAGTGCGCCGTCCTTGTCAAGCGCGCCGAGTTGCAACAGGAGCGCGCGCGCCTCCGCCAGCGTCGTCTCCGGCGGCTGGTCGACGAAGGACAGCGCGCGGGCATCCTGAACGCCCCAATGGGCAAGGTCGAGGACCAGGCCGGAGAGATCGCTGGAGAGAATCTGCGGCGGCGTGAAAGCCGGCAAGGCCGCGGTCTGTCCCTGATGCCAGAGGCGGATGGCGATGCCGGGCTCGGTTCGGCCGGCTCGCCCGGAACGCTGGTCGGCGGAGGCGCGAGAGACGCGCACCGTTTCCAGCCGTGTGATGCCGGTTGAGGCCTCGAACACCGGAAGCCGCTGCAAGCCGCTATCGATTACGATCCGTACGCCGTCGATGGTGATCGATGTCTCGGCAATCGAGGTGGCGAGCACGATCTTGCGCGTCCCGCCTTCGGCCGGTCGGATTGCCGCGTCCTGTTCTTTCTGTGTCAGGTTGCCGTAGAGGGGCGCAATCAGTGTCTCCGGCCCGAAGCGTCCTTGGAGCCGCTCCGCCGTGCGGGCGATCTCCGCCTGGCCGGGCAGGAAGGCGAGGATCGATCCGCTTTCACTGGCATGGGCGTCGACGATCGCACGCGTCATCGCATCCTCTATGCGTTCGCCGCCCGGCCGATCCTTGTAGCGGACGTCGATCGGATAGCTTCGCCCCATGCTTTCGATAACAGGCGGCTGGTCGAGAAGCGCAGCAACGCGCGCAACGTCAAGCGTCGCCGACATCACCAGCAGGCGCAGGTCGTCGCGCAAGGCGGATTGTACGTCGAGCGCCAACGCCAGGCCGAAGTCGGCGTCCAGCGAGCGTTCATGAAACTCGTCGAAGATGACGGTCGAGACACCCGAGAGTTCCGGATCCTCGAGGATCATGCGCGCGAACACGCCTTCGGTCACGACCTCGATGCGGGTCTTGGCGGAAACCCTGGTGTCGAGCCGCATGCGATAGCCGACCGTTTCCCCCACAGTCTCGCCAAGCAGCGAGGCCATGCGGCTGGCGGCCGCGCGTGCTGCCAGCCGCCGCGGTTCGAGAAGTACGATCTTGCCGTCGCCGCGCCAGTCCTGCCTCAACAGATAGAGCGGTACGAGTGTCGTCTTGCCAGCGCCCGGCGGCGCCGAAAGGACTGCGCGCCCCTGTGCGCCGAGTGCTGCCCCGATTTCGGGAAGAACATGCGAAACCGGAAGCTCCGGCAAGGAAGTCATAGGGGTCACGTCGGTGTCTTCATTTCGTTGGCGGGAATGGTGCCGGCCCCCACCATTCAGGACAAGCGCCGGTCATTCCCCACGTGCCGGATCGAAAACGAACCTACCGGTGCTGCCCTATCGCGTGCAAGTCATGCCGACATTCGGACTGCGGCGGAGCCCAACAGCCCCAAATAACACAGCCCAAAGTGGTGGCGACCGAAACAGCACAGGCAGGGGTCGCCGCCTCGGCACCAAAAGCAATCCGAAACCTCGCTTCCAGAATATTTCTCAATCGAATCAATCTGTTACAAAAATGTCAAAAAACTTTGTCTGGCGCTGTTGACTTAGAAAAGGGGTAGGATCTATAAGCCCCCTCACTGAACGAGGGCGGCGGCGCTGCTGGCGACGAAGTCCTTCGCTCTCAAGTTTCTTTTAAGATTGGCTTAGCTGCTGATTGGTTCCTTGAGCTTTTGGGTTTGAGGCGAGGAAATTCGACCGGGGTATCTGGTCTGTTATTTGACAATTGAAGATGAGAAGAAAGAGAAACGTGGGCGGCGGAGCTTGCGGGACCGGAAGAGATTTCGGTTCTTTGAAAGAGACTTTGGCGGTCACGTTT